>CAIRAO010000293.1 GCA_903876625.1 uncultured Gallionellaceae bacterium
AGCGACTCGGTTATATCCCGATAACGACGCAACTAAAAACTGATCACACTAGCGATTTCCCTTATACTTTTCATATGATTCAATAGATTTTTGCCCTCTCTCCCAAGACAGAAAATCATGCATTTAAGCATCAACCGCAGCTTGAACGTTACTCCTCTGTAAACAGTAGGGTTTTGATCCAGATCATATAATCGCAGTGCAGCAATTGAGCAGAAGAAGCTCATCTTTAATTTGTCACGACGACAAAGTCTATAGGCTGAGATTACCTGTAGTTGATATAGGTCAAGTTGAACACTGTCATTGCTATTAAGCTTAATATCAATGACAACATTTCAACTTTTTTTATGGATAGCGGCGGGGGCTCTGCTCCAGGTAGCGCTGTTTCTATTCATTAGTTTTTGGCGCCATTGGTCGAACTTCTTGTACCTTAAACAAAAACTTGCAATCTCAACCACTCCCACCGTCCCACAGTCTGCTCAAGAGGCTAGCACTGCACACCCTACACATATTGCTGCTTGGAAGGGTATTCGAAATTTTCGTGTCGAACGAAAAGTACTGGAAGATAGCGCTGGGCAAGTCTGTTCGATTTACTTGATACCTGAAGACGGTCAACCACTTCAGCCTTTTCTACCCGGCCAGTTCTTAACATTTAAGTTGGAAATTGATACCAAAGGACAAGGTTTAAAGCCAGTCACTCGCTGCTACTCTCTTTCCGATTCGCCCAACGAAAAGTACTACCGGATTACGGTCAAGCGCTTAACTTCACCTGATCCCAGTCGTGTTGCACCGGGTGTCTCGTCAAATTACATTCACGACCATGTGAAAGTTGCTGCGGTGCTTAAAGCCTTGGCACCAGCGGGGCAGTTTTACATGAATGCCAACAGTGAGCCCGTAGTCTTAATTGGTGGTGGCATTGGTATCACTCCCATGATAAGCATGCTGAAGTGGATATTTGAACATCAGCCTGACCGTGAAACCTGGCTGTTCTATGGTGTACGAAACACCTCTGAATTGGCGATGACTTCGCAGTTGCTTGAGTTTGCTCGTGTGCACTATACGTTCCAATTGCATCTTTGTTTAAGTGATCCACATGCCATTGAACCTGATGCGCTTGAGCTTCCATTTGTTCATTTGCACCATGTGCGGGCAGACATACAACTGCTGCGTAGACTCTTACCGCTCAAGGCCTATGCGTTCTATATATGTGGGCCATCTGCCATGTTGCAATCGCTGGTACCCGCTTTGGTAGATTGGGGTGTACCGCAGGAAAGGATTCATTTTGAAGCCTTTGGGCCCGCGTCTATTTCTCGCGCAATAAAAGCACCGAGCAGCCGCGTCAGCACCTCTCTCATTCAGGCACCTGCAAAGCTTGAAATTAATTTTTCTAAATCAAACAAAAGTGCTCAGTGGACCTCAGAAATGGGGTCGTTGCTGGATTTTGCTGAGGAGCAGGGTATTTCTGTGCCTTCGAGCTGCCGCTCGGGAGTGTGTGGAACATGTCAAACAAAATTAAGCAAAGGCCAAGTCACTTACAACACCGAGGCACTATTTGAGATCGAAGCCGGTTGTTGTCTGCTTTGCATTTCGACACCGACAACCGACATTAGCCTAGAGATCTAAATGAATCATTCGCTTTTGCAAAGACACATACTTCCCTTCACCCTGCTCTTGGGGCTGCTGGCAGCTGCCACCCTTGCCGGGGACTATGTGTTGCATCAGTTTAAGCTGGTTTGGGTGGGGCGCTATCTTGGCATTGCCGGGACACTATTGATCGTCGGATCGCTTTATTACTCCGCACGAAAGCGAAAGTGGGTTAGCAGTGGAAATCCACAAACACTTCTCAAGCTGCATGAATTTTGTGCTTGGCTTGGTTCAGCAATGGTATTGATTCATTCAGGCATTCACTTCAACGCCATCTTGCCTTGGCTAGCTACGTTTGCCATGGCGGTAAATGTCGTCAGTGGCCTAGTAGGAAAAATGCTGTTGAAGCAGTCTCAGCAATACGTGCTGGCTCAGCGCGAAAAATTGCAAACGCAAGGCTTGTCCTCGATCGAGATTGAACGTTTAATTTTTTGGGACTCGGTCGCATTGAATGCCATGAAGCAATGGCGTAAGGTACACATCCCTATTTTCATAGTCTTTACAGTCTTGGCATTAGGGCATATTTTTAGCATCTTCTTATTTTGGGGGTGGGTATGAGTCGTACTCTCAAAATAATTTTGTTCGTCAATTTATTAGTTATTGCCGCCCTCACTTTTGCGTATGCACATTTAATGGTGGCGCCAGGTCAGTTAATCTCAGAACATCAGCAATTGCATAGTGATTGTTTTGCTTGTCATGCAGTATTTAGAGGTGTTGATTCAAAAAAATGTATCACTTGCCATCAACCGGCCGATATTGGTCGTTTGACAACCAAGGGGTTACCACTTGCCAAGCCATCAACTTCGACAGCATTTCACAAAGATGATCAATGGCTTGAAGCAGCAGCAACCGTTTTATCGATGGTTCAAAGTGCCGTTTA
>CAIRAO010000294.1 GCA_903876625.1 uncultured Gallionellaceae bacterium
AGCCTCAGGCGAGCGTTCGCTTGCTGCACTGCAAGCCGCAATGGATGAGGTGTTGGAAAGGCAACGAGCGCAGCTGGCAATTCCACGTCGTTATGATACGGTGATGAAAGAGCTGTGGACTTTGCAACCCCGTTTTGAACAGCGAGGAGGGCAACGCCCTTTGAGATTGTTGGCGTTACCTCGATTTCGCGGGGCTTATGATTTCTTGTTGCTTCGCTGTGAAAGCGGCGAGATAGATAAAGAATTAGGAGAGTGGTGGACCGAGTTCCAAACTGCATCGGAAGAGCGTCGTACTGAAATGCTGTTGCCCGACAATGGGCCGAAGAAACGGCGTCGGCGAACAAAAAAATCTGATTCGATCGCAATAGTTCAGGCAGAATTGCCGTTAGAGTGAGCGCTGGCTAGCAATGGAACATATTGTCTTTGTCGGCTTAGGCAGCAATCTTGCCGACCCGCATGCGCAAGTTTTGCGTGCGATGCGAGAATTGGATGTTTTGCCTCGAGTGCATCTAGTACAGCGTTCTTCATTGTACCGAAGTGCTCCGATGGGATACCTCGACCA
Organism: uncultured Gallionellaceae bacterium; assembly: GCA_903876625.1. Taxonomy (GTDB): domain Bacteria; phylum Pseudomonadota; class Gammaproteobacteria; order Burkholderiales; family Gallionellaceae; genus PALSA-1006. The sequence goes on from CAIRAO010000294.1 coordinate 563, forward strand.
GCCTGATTTCATCAATGCGGTGGTGAAATTGAAAACCGGTTTGAGTCCTCGAGACTTACTCGACGCTTTGCTGGCACTGGAACAAAGATGCGGACGCACGCGCGAATTCGTCAACGCGCCTCGAACCCTTGATCTGGATGTGTTGTTATATGACGATTTGCAACACCATGAGCACGGACTGACAATCCCTCATCCACAGATGCATATGCGTGCTTTTGTGCTGCAACCTCTGTTGGAAATTGAGCCAAATTGTATTATTCCGGGGGTCGGTCCGGCAGTTGAAGCAGCTCGACAATGCAGTGATCAACAATTTGAAAAGCTAATTTAGCCACTGAGATCACAGAAAACGCCGGGAAGAAATGTGCACAAATTGCGCGACGGAGTTTTCTATGTATAACTCGAGGCAAAGATATTTAAGGGTTTGGAATGCCTCTGGAAAAATATCGCTATATCGTTGTGGAAGGTCCGATCGGTGTTGGCAAAACCAGCCTGACTCAGCGACTGGCTGATTATGCCGGTGCCGCGACGATGCTTGAGAAGCCACAAGACAATCCATTTTTGGCGCGGTTTTATGAGGATGCTGCGCGGTACGCTTTACCTACGCAATTATTTTTTCTTTTCCAGCGGATAAACGAAGTGCGTGATCTGGCGCAAATGGATTTATTTGGTAGCCGAACCATTGCGGATTATTTATTCGACAAAAATACGCTATTCGCGCAACTCACACTGAGTGATGATGAATTTAAGCTATATCAATCAATTTACAAAAGTTTGGCACCCCAGGCACCTACGCCGGACCTGGTTATTTATTTGCAGGCTTCAACTACTACTTTGATCGAGCGTGTACAGCGCCGTGGATTTCGCTATGAACGAAATATCAGTGACGAATATTTAGTAAAATTGGCTAAAAGTTATGGCGAGTTTTTTCATCACTATGAAGACGCGCCATTGTTAATTGTGAATAGCGATAATTTAAATTTCGTCGATAATGAGGAGGATTTTGATTTGTTGATGGACCGTATTCAGAATATGCGCAGTTCGCGTGAATTTTTTAGCTTGGGTAGGAGTTGAAAATTAATTTTCACGATTGCTTTTCCCCTTCGGGGGAAAGTTGGATAGGGGGCAGGAATAGAAAATGAATCTTACGATTGCTCTTTCTCCCTTCGGGGGAAAGTTGGATAGGGGGCTTTAAAGATGCGCAAAACACTTAAAACATTGCAGGGTATGCGCGATAGAAATGAAAAAATTGCCGTGCTGACCTGTTACGATTCCAGCTTTGCGTCACTACTGGAGAATAACGGCATTGACGTCTTGTTGGTGGGTGATTCGCTTGGCATGGTGCTGCAAGGTCGTGATTCAACGCTTGCAGTAACACTCGAAGCAATGGCCTATCACACGGCTTGCGTTGCGAGTGGTGCGGCGCAGGCTTTCATTATGGCGGATATGCCGTTCGGAACTTCTCAGATCAGTCCGCGCGAAACTTTTGTTCACGCAGCGCAACTAATGTCTGTGGGTGCTCACATGGTCAAGATCGAAGGCGGAGAAGCGATGGCTGAGACAATCTCGTTTCTGACGGCAAGGGGAATTCCAGTCTGTGCCCACATTGGCTTGACTCCGCAATCGGTGCATCAGATGGGAGGCTATCGGGTGCAGGGCAGGAGTGAGCAAGGTGCAAAAAATTTGTTACGCGAGGCTAGGGCTGTAGAGAAAGCAGGCGCTGGAATGGTGCTATTGGAAGCAGTACCTGCGGTTTTGGCTACTGAAGTAACAGCTCAACTGCAAGTGCCGACTATCGGAATAGGTGCGGGGGTAAATTGTTCCGGTCAAGTGCTAGTGCTGCATGACATGCTCGACATATATCCCGGGAAAAAAGCGCGCTTCGTAAAAAATTATATGCAAGGCGCAACTTCAATTGGTGAGGCCATAAGAAATTATGTGCGTGAAGTAAAATCGAGCAATTTCCCCTTAAAAGAGCATAGCTTCTGATGCGGCAGATTTCTAATATTTCAGAATTGCGTAAACATTTAGCCGGAGAGACTTCGGTCGCTTTTGTGCCCACAATGGGCAATCTGCATGAAGGCCACCTTGATTTGGTTCGGTGTGCTAGTGAGCATGGAAAGTGTGTTGTAGTGAGTGTATTTGTCAACCCGCTACAATTCGGTCCTTCGGAAGATTTTGATAAATACCCGCGTACGCTGGCAGCAGACTTGGCCAAACTAAAAGAGTTGGCGAATATTGTTTTTGTTCCGTCGGTGTCTGAAATGTATCCGCAGCAGCAAACGGTTTACATTGAACCACCACCGATTTCCAATGAGCTTTGTGGCGAGATCCGTCCTGGGCATTTTCGCGGAATGGCAACGGTAGTACTAAAGTTGCTAAATATTGTGCAACCGCAAGTCGCTATATTTGGAAAGAAAGATTACCAGCAATTGTACCTAATTCGACAGATGGTTGAGCAAATGAATATGCCAATTCAAGTCATTGGCGGAGAAACAGTGCGCGCTTCTGACGGACTTGCACTGAGTTCACGTAACCAATATTTGTCTTCAACGGAACGAAATGAAGCGGTATTTTTATACCAAGTGTTGAAAACCATTCAGCACAGCATTCAGAGCGGAGAAAGGGATATGGCCAAACTAGAGTCTGAGGCAAGCTCTACCCTTGCAAAGCGTGGCTGGCTTGTGGAGTATGTGTCGGTGCGTAATCGGGAAACATTGAATCTTCCTGACATTGCAGATACCAAATTGGTGGCGTTAGCCGCGGCTCGCTTAGGCTCCACACGACTTATCGATAATCTGGAAATCGAAATTATGAATTTCTAAAGGTCACTTTATGAATCGTATTCTTTCAATATTTTTGTCCTTTTTTGTTTCGTTTGTGTTTTCGCATGTCTATGCGGCAGAGATGGCCACATCAGCCGATCTTGCTAAAGCGGTATTTGAAAAATCAGTACCCATTATAAAAGGGGGGCAAAAGTTGCTGGAAAGCAGCGGAGACCGTCTATTTTTTTCAATGGCGGATGGATCTGTTGCGGTAACCGATTTTGAAGGAAAGTTGGTTCAATTTTTGCAAGCTAAAGAGGGCGGGGAATCAATATTAAAAAAACCTGAAGCAGTTGCATTAGGCGCGGGGGTGATCTACGTTGCAGATAGTGAACAGAGTCAAGTGGCGATGTTCTCAAGCGAAGGCAAATATCAGGGAAGTATGGGGGCGAAAAAGGGCGGTTTTTTTGCATCGGGAGGAGGGGAGAGCGAACTAAAAAAACCGCGAGGTGTCGCATTTCAAGATGGCATTGTTTTCGTAATCGACAGTGGATTAAAAAAAATATTGTTGTACGGCAGTAACGGCGTGTTTATAAATACGCTTGACGTCAAACCTTCAACCGATGCCAACATAGCTAACAGTCAGGGTGATGAATATAAGTTGCGCGAACCCGTCGATATCAAAATTGATATGGCAGGTCGTCTGTACGTACTCGACGCGGAAGACTCTCTGGTCAAGATATATGCTTCAGATGGAAGCTACTTGCATGCAATTTTATGGGATGGAGCTTTGTTAGGTATTGTTGTCGCGCAAGATGGTTTGTATGTTGCGAAAGATAACGAGTACACAATCCAGAAATACGATTTCAATGCAAAACTCATGTATCGGTTTGGTTCCAAGGGGGAAGGGAGGGATCAATTTTTGAGTTTGTCCGGCTTTGCTGTATCAAAAGATCGGCGAGTTATCTTGGCGGATGCGGCTAAAGGTGTCGTGAACTTTTTTGTTGCTGAAGCGGGTATTCCGATTGAAGCAGTTCCAAAATTGTCGACGCGGGTATTTGTGCAAAGCATGGGAGAAGCTATTCCGGTTTTAGTCAACAAACTTGCCTGGAATGGCAAAGATACAATTTATGGCGTTGATACCGATCAAAATGCCATCATCGTCATTCGCAACGGAAAATTAGAAAAACCAATAAAACTTGCCGAGGTTATACCCGTTGCGATTGCAATCGATAGTTCGGATTCCGTTTGGATTCTGGATAAGAAAAAATATCGGGTTATCAAGCTCGATACTACCAATGGAAAAATCATTTCCAGTTTTGGCAGTGAGGGTTCAGGAAGTGGTCAATTTGATTCGCCAACCGATTTACAGATATCCGCATCAGGTAGGATATACGTGGCAGACAAGGGGCGTGATTCCGTACAGATATTTGACAGCGAAGGGAAATTCGTCAATGCGATTGGCAAATTGGGTTCGCCAATAAGTATCGCTGTGGATGCGAAGGAAGATCTTTATGTTTTAGAGAATTCAACGAATACTGTTTCGATTTACTCTGCTCAAGGAGCTTTGATTGGAAACGCCGGCAAGGGAAAAGACGGCGCTCCCGGAACGCTTCTAAAACCTGTTGCATTGATGGTGACCCTCGATGAGATATCTGTGCTGGATAGAAATCGGGTGAAAGTTTACTCTCTAAAGGGAGAATATTTAAGATCCTTTGGAGCAAAAGGTGGACGCCCGGGTGAGCTGGATGAGCCCGTGGCAATCGTGCAAAAAGACGATATGTCGTTCTATATTGCCGACAGTTCAAATAAGCGCATCCAAACTTTTTTAACTCAGTATAAGCCAATAGCTCCGCAGCATTTCGCTGCAAAGAATGGACTGCACTTGATAGAATTAAACTGGGATCCGGTGCCTTTACCTTATGTTAAGCAATACCAGATTTACCGTTCAAAAGATGAGCATGCGGGTTTTGTTCGCGTGGGGACTACGAGTTCGAATCAGTTTGTTGATCGTGGGCTGGAAGCAGACGGAGTGTATTTCTATCTTGTGGCAGCCGAGACACGAACGGGATATGAGGGAGCGACAAGTGTATTGGTGAGTGGAATTTCAAAACGCTACACCCCCCCCGCACTTGCAGCAGTAGATGTCTCGGCAACTTCATGGCAAATAAAATTGACTTGGAAGCCGATTGAATCCGAATTTGTTAATTCTTACTACATCTATCAGAAAGACGGAAATACTTTTACCAAGATTGGAGAGGCCATCACACCGGATTTTTCCAAAGATGCACTTACACCGAACACTAAATATACCTATTACATCTCTGCACATAGTACTGACGGGACAGAAGCGGAGAAGTTCGAAGTTAAAACTGCGACTCTGCCTTTCAATAAGGCACCTTTGGAAATTGAAGTGCTGAATTTGCAACCGGTCTTCTCAAGTGCTTACAAACAGTGTGAACAAGATGGAGTGGGTACGGTTAGGTTAACAAACAACACGGATAAAGAAATAGAAAGTGTGACATTGTCTTTTATGCTGAAAGACTTTATGGATATTGTTATCGAGACAAAGCTGGAAAAAATACCTTCGGAGAAAAGTATTGAGGTCAAGCTTAAGCCAGCTTTTAACCATAATATCCTCAATATGTCAGAGGATACACCAGTGCAAATGATGCTGGAGGCAAGTTATTTTGAGAATGGAAAACGTGAGTCATACAGTAAGAATTCAACTGTCCAGATTTATGAAAAACACAAATTAACCTGGGATCAGCCGGAGCGCTATGCTTTTTTTATAACGCCTAATGATTCACCTTTGCAATCTTTTGTCCACTCAGTACAAGCTCAATACAAAGATACTAAAGATGAGACTCTGATGGCTGCCGCTATTTTTAATGCTTTGGCTGCATATGGAATAACGTATGTTAAAACCACCCCCAACCCAAACCAACTTGCTTCAGGTAAAACGATTTCATTAGATTCGGTACAATTTCCTAGAGAAACATTGGAGAGGAAAACAGGGGACAGTGATGACATCGTTGCTTGTTACGTTGCCGCCTTGGAAGGTATGTCGATTCCTACCCGAATAATTGAAGTGCCGGATCATAGATTCATGATGTTTTCGACAGGAGTGAAAGCAGAGGATGCGTATACGATGAACGACATGTATGTCATATTCGAAGGCAAGCTATGGATTCCTGTTGAAACTTCTTTGATAGAAAGTGGCTTTGCGAAAGCGTGGGAAGAGGGAGCAGCAAACTACTACAAGTCGAAGGGCAAGGGATTAACAACGCTGGATCTGTCGCAGGCTTGGCAAACGAATAAACCTGCCTATTTTGCCGAGTCCAAATTGAATCCGGGAACGTTAGGCAAAGATAGTATTGAAAAGAAATTCCCGGATGAATCAAAATCAATCCTTGATATCAGCACCGGCACAAAAACACGACTTTATCGTCAGCGTATTGAAAAGGACCCGGCTGATGCTGAGTCGCAGTTGCAGATAGGAATTATTCTGGAGAAATCGGGGGACCGAAAAGAAGCGATGAAATATTTTGATAAGGTCATTAACCTGCAACCCGACAATGCAATAGCGCATAATAATCGCGGAAATCTGCTCATGCACGACAATAAATTTGCAGATGCGCAACAAGCCTATCAAAAGGCTGCTAAAGCCAGTCCGGATGATCAATCGGTATGGTTAAATTTGGCGAATGCTTACAAAGCGGGAAAAAAGACGAAAGAGGCCAATGAAGCTTTTTCCAAAGTTAAAAGCTTGGAACAGGGCATAAAGAAATAGCCTAAGGCTCAAAATGATAGAAACTTATTTTAAAAGAGGACACCTAAAGGGTGTCTTAGAATGCGTTAATTATTTTTCATTCTTGATATGCTTAGTATTGTCTCCCTCTGCATTCGCCGACTTGTCCGATATAAAAGTATCCAACAATCAAATCAGTTTTCAGACAATTTCAACAAAACTTTATTACTCCGAGACTGGCAATGGAAATGGAGGGGCGAGCATTGCACCATTAGACACGCAAATGGGTAACGTACCGGGCTATGCCGTTCTTTTTTCCGTGATGAGCGATGAAGAAAATTTATATTTTGTCGCTGAATATGACAAATCCAGTGGCCAAACTAATTATTTAGGAAATCAACAAGGAGGAAGTTTTGGTTCTGTAGTTAATACGACCTCTTCAGATTTGACAAACTATCACTTCCGCATAGGCAAGGGCTTTGAAACTGAAGCGTTTAATGCTCAGTCGATGGCAACACTCTTTTTCGAAATTGGAAACCATAAGTTAGTGAGAAACCTCGCTAGTACGGCTCCTTATCTTGCAACTTATTCAAATAGCTATTTGGTTTTTGGCGGAATGGGCCAGTATTCGCCGGAAGGAAGCAAACTGGTCTTGTCTGCCAACGCGATGTGGGGGGTGACATTTAGTCCAAATATTAATACTTCATTGGGTTCGGTAAGGACGCGTGGAAATCCGCCAACGACCTTGTGCGGATTTTCAGCAGACTATGAATTCGTTAACCATCTTCACGGCAATCTTGGTATAGATGTTGTGAACTTCAGCTATGTCATTTCAGAAATGTACACTGTTGGAGCAATTCGAGTTTTTGCCCCAAACAACAGCACAGACTTCACAATGATCAAACTGGGCTTGGGTTATGCCTTTTGAAATTCAGGATCACAATACAAACTAAAACGCTAAATCCGTTTTGCCAATTCTGCTGCTTTGCCGGTGTAGGTATCGGGTGACAGTTGAAACAAGCGATGCTTTTCCGGTTGGGGGATGTCCAGTGCCTCAATGAAAGTATGCAACGAATTACGGTTGATGCCATTCTTGCCGCGTGTGAGTTCTTTGAGTTTGTCGTAAGCGTTTGCGATGTTGTAACGGCGCATGACAGTTTGGATAGGTTCGGCCAAAACCTCCCAATTGTTATTCAAGTCTTCGCTTAAGCGAGCAGGGTTTGCTTCCAGCTTGTTCAATCCTTTTAGGCAGGATTCGTATGCCAGCAAAGTGTAGCCGAACGCTACACCCATATTACGCAATACGGTGGAATCAGTGAGGTCACGCTGCCAGCGAGAGATTGGCAATTTCTCGGACAAGTGTTTGAGCAGAGCGTTAGCTAAACCCAGATTACCTTCCGCGTTTTCAAAATCGATCGGGTTCACTTTGTGCGGCATGGTAGAAGAACCCACTTCCCCTGCGATCACCTTTTGTTTGAAATATCCCAGCGAGATATAACCCCAGATATCACGATTAAGGTCGATCAATATCGTGTTGGTCCCTGCGAATGCATCGTAGAGTTCAGCCATGTAATCGTGAGGCTCGATCTGGATGGTGTAGGGATTGAAAGTCAGCTCTCTAGCTTCAACGAAACGTTTCGCAAAAGCTTCCCAATCAACATTTGGATAGGCCGATAAATGCGCATTGTAATTACCCACTGCGCCATTGATCTTTCCCAGAACTTCAACTTTTGCGATACGGGCATAAGCGCGTTGCAAACGGTAAACAACATTGGCCATTTCTTTGCCCATGGTGCTTGGTGTCGCAGTCTGTCCATGCGTGCGGCATAACATGGGCAGGTCGGCATGTTGATGTGCGAGGCTCTGAAGTTTATCGATGATAGTTTGAAGCACCGGCAGCATCACTTTTTTGCGAGAAGTATTCAGCATCAGTGCATGGCAAAGATTATTGATATCTTCCGAGGTGCAAGCAAAATGAATAAATTCCAGCGCTTTAGCTGTTTCAGGTGTATCTGAAAGTTTTTCTCGCAGCCAATATTCGATCGCTTTGACGTCATGATTGGTGCGGCGTTCGATACTTTTGATTTGTTCTGCGTCGGATTCAGAAAACTGTGCAGCAATCTTGTCGAGCTGCTCGATTGTCGCGGGGGAAAATGGCGGGAGTTCATTTATACCGGGTTCGGCGCTCAAGGCTTTAAGCCACTCGATTTCGATCACAACGCGATAGCGGATCAAGCCATATTCACTGAAATATCCGCGCAAGGCTTCTACCCTGCTGTGGTAACGTCCATCCAAAGGTGAAAGTGCGGTGAGCGGCGAGAGTGTCATAATTATTTGTTGTTAAGATTAAATTCGAATGTGTATTTTACGTGAAAGAGCAGCATAGCGCAGGTCAGGCCGGAGTTTGATGCTGATGGAGAAGTAACGTGCGTGTAGGGAACGCGATCTCTGCGCCGTGCCTGGCAATGATGTCTGATACCTTTAGCAGTATTTCTTGTTTAGCTGCATGGAACTGCCGCAGTTTGGTGGTTTTAATCAGAGCCTGAAATACGAAGTTGATTGAAGAGTCGGCGAACTCATTAAAAGCGACAAACACTGCTTGATCGGTATCGTCTGCTGGATCGACGGCAGGATGATTTGTCAGCATGGTACTGACTTCTTCGACAATGGCCCTCATCTTTTCCAGATCGTCATAACGCAAGCCGATCACTTCCTTGATTCTTCTATGTGACATTCGCGATGGATTTTCCAGCACGATGGAAGTAAATATTGCGTTGGGCACGTAGATCAATGCCATATTCGTAGCGCGGATACGTGTTTGCCTCCAGCCAATGTGTTCCACTTTTCCTTCGATTTGCTTTTCCGGCGAACGAATGACTTCACCCACGTTGAACGGGCGATCCAGATGGATCATGAGTCCGCCGAAGAAATTCGCCAATAGATCTTTTGCGGCAAAACCAACGGCAACGCCTCCCATTCCTCCAAAAGCCAATACGCCTGAGATGCTGAACCCCAGGGTTTGCATCCCGGTAAGTGCGGCGACGACAATCACCACGATACGCGACACCTTGCTTAAACCGTCTACTGTGGTGCGGTCTATTTCGTCACCAGTATTTGTTCGCGACAAAACTACATTATTTGCTAGTTCACGGATCAGCTTGAGCAGAAACCAGGCAACGCAAAGTATGACGCCGATGTTTCGCGCAGGCGCAATGAATTCGAGTAATTGTTCGCCGGTTTGAAGATGGACCAAATGAAGCGCAAAAGAGATTCCGGTCAGCCAAATCAAAACAGGTAACGGATTAATTGCCGCCTCGACCAGCGAATCGTCCCAGATATTGCTAGTGCGGGTAGAGGCTTGCCTGGCGTGTTGCAAAAAATGGCGGACGATGAAATGCAATGCAACAGTGGCTGCAAACACCAGTAGCAAGCGGATTATTTCGGGAGTCAAGCTAGTGAACATGAGTACTTCTTTCTTGAATGATTAACTGATGATGCCGCCGCCAAGGCATATGTTCCCATCGTATACTACAACGGATTGACCCGGTGTCACGGCCCACTGCGGGGAGCTGAAAGTGAAATGTGAGAGTTCATTTTCAGCCAGTGTAATGTTGCAACTGGCATCTTGTTGGCGATAGCGTGTTTTAGCCGCATAGTCGCGTGAGGTGTCAGGTGGGCTACCACTGATCCAATGCATATCCAACGTATCCAATTGCGGGCTAAGTAACAATGGATGATCATGCCCTTGCACAACGATCAATTGATTGAGCTGCATATTTTTACTTGCCACGAACCAGGGCTCACCCGATGTTTCGCGTGAACCGCCTATACCGAGCCCCTGCCGTTGACCGATGGTGTAGAACGATAACCCCATGTGCTCTCCAACAACTTTACCCTCATGAGTTACCATATCGCCGGGTTTGGTAGGCAGGTAGCGGTTGAGAAACTCTCGAAATGGTCTTTCACCAATGAAACAGATTCCGGTGCTATCTCGCTTGGCATGGTTTGAGAGGCCATGATCGCGGGCGATGTCTCGTACTTGTGATTTCAACAATTGACCTAACGGAAACATAGCTTTTGAAAGCTGGTGTTGACTCAGGCGATGTAAAAAATAACTTTGGTCTTTGCTGGCGTCTTTTGCTTTAAGCAATTGATAAGTGCCATCAACTTCGCGAACCTCCGCGTAATGACCTGTAGCGATGAAATCCGCGCCCAAACGAATGGCATGATCTAAAAAAGCTTTAAATTTAATTTCCGAATTGCACAGAATGTCCGGATTGGGCGTTCGTCCGGCTTCATATTCACGCAAAAAATAACCGAACACTCGGTCTTTATATTCTTTGGCAAAATTGACAGCTTCAATGGGGATGCCGATCGTGTCTGCTACAGAAACAGCATCGATCAAATCCTGACGTGATGAGCAGTACTCATCATCGTCGTCATCTTCCCAGTTCTTCATGAACAGACCGATGACTTCATAACCCTGTTGCTTTAACAATAAGGCAGTGACCGCTGAATCGACGCCACCAGACATGCCAACAACGACGCAGGGCCGGGGTTGAAGATTGCCTTTCACGATTGCCCCCTCGCCCTCGGGGGGAGGGTTGGGGTGAGGGAGGGCTTGTTCGTTAGTCATAATGGGTGAGAATTTCCAACGGATAACGTTTTTCTGCTAAATAATCCTCCATGCAACGCAAAATCAAGGGGCTACGATGGCGATCTCGAGTTGCCCGGATTTCATCGGGTGACATCCATTTTGCTTCGACGATCCCTTCGTCTAATAGTTGCTCTGGGTGATGTGCAGTGATATGCCCACCAAATGCAAAGCGTAAATAAGTAGTATCCGATGCTGGCGAATACCAGCGATAGATTCCAATCAAGAATTGCGGTTCAAATTCATAAGCGGATTCTTCAAGCGCCTCGCGTGAAACGCCGGCTATAAGTGACTCGTTAGGCTCAAGATGGCCGGCAGGTTGGTTAAACATTAAACCTTGCGAGGTATGCTCTTCTACCAATAAAAATTTACCATCTTTTTCTATGACGGCGGCAACAGTAACGTGAGGTTTCCAAATCATGGCGTAATTTTAAACGAAAAAAAAGCAGGGTTTCCCCTGCTTTTTTAACTTCAGCAATATTACTTAGCTGCTGGAGCTGGAGCAGCGTCAGCCTTAGCTGCTTCTTTCTTAGCTTTCTTGGCTTTCTTAGCTTTCTTGGCTTTCTTGGCTGGCTTAGCTTCATCCTTAGCAGCAGGAGCAGCAGCGGCAGCAGGAGCAGCTGTAGGAGCAGCAGCAGGAGCGTCAGCAGCAACAGCAGAGAAAGTAACAACAGCAAATACAGCAGCGATCAATGTGGACAACAGTTTCATGTAAGACTCCATTTTAGTAGGTTGATAAACGTTTATGACACTACTTGTGTCTAGATGCATTAACGCCTAAGTTTCTATTGCGTTGACAAGCGAATGCAATTGCCAATTATAAACGTATTAATTCAAATAGTTAACAAAAATTTAACATTACCTCTTGAGCTTCAGTTTTGGAGAATATTGAAAATATTAGTTGCTGTGCATCTCCAGCATTAGTTGATTCACTCTTTTGACGAAACTGGCTGGGTCATCCAATTGACCTCCTTCAGCCAAAAGTGCCTGATCGAACAAAACAGAAACCCAGTCATCGAAGCGTTTTTCCTCAATTTTCAAGCGCAATACCACCGGATGTTTAGGGTTGATTTCCAAGATGGGTTTGGAAGTCGGGGCTTTCTGCCCGGCAGATTTCAGTAGACGCGCCAAGTTTGCACTCATGTCGTGTTCGTCAGCCACCAGGCAAGCGGGAGAATCAGTCAGACGATGCGTTACACGCACTTCCTTTACTCGTTCGCCAAGACTGGAGCTGATCTTGTCAATCAAGTCCTTAAATTCGGTGGCGACAGTTTCCTGTTCTTTTTTCTCAGTCTCATCTTCCAACTTGCCAAGATCAAGTCCACCCTTGGCTACAGACACTAACGCTTTGCCTTGGAACTCGAACAAATTGCTCACTAACCACTCGTCTACGCGATCAGAAAACAATAACACTTCAATTCCCTTCTTGCGGAAAACTTCCAGATGCGGACTGTTTTTCGCGGCATTGAAACTGTCTGCAGTGATATAGTAAATCTTGTCCTGGCCTTCTTTCATGCGGCCAATGTAATCGGCCATAGAAACAGTTTCATCTGACGTGTCGGCATGGGTTGAAGCCAGACGCAACAAGCCGGCGATCTTGTCTTTGTTGACGATGTCTTCTCCGACACCTTCTTTTAACACACGACCAAACTCGCCCCAGAACTTGGTATATTTTTCGGCATCATTTTTAGCCATATCTTCCAGCAAACCTAGAACCTTCTTGGTGCAACCGGAACGGATAGCTTCGATGTCTTTTGACTCTTGCAGAATTTCGCGTGATACGTTGAGTGGCAAGTCGCTGGAGTCCACCACTCCGCGTACAAAGCGCATATAGCGCGGCATCAGTTGTTCTGCATCGTCCATGATGAATACGCGGCGCACATATAACTTCACACCATGGATCGCATCTCGTTCCCACATGTCGAAAGGTGCGCGTGAGGGAATGTAAAGCAACTGTGTGTATTCCTGCTTACCTTCCACTCGGGCATGGGTCCAAGCCAGCGGGTCCTGATAATCATGACCGACATGTTTGTAAAACTCCTTGTATTCATCCTCGCTGATTTCGTTCTTGGCGCGAGCCCACAAGGCAAAAGCCTGATTGACGGTTTCATCTTCTTCCAAAATTTGCTGAGTGCCGTCTTTCCATTCTTCTTTTTTCATCAGAATGGGCTGGACAATGTGATCGGAATACTTCCTGATGATGGAACGTATTTTCTGGCCGCTGAGAAGATCATCCTGACCTTCGCGCAGATGCAAGACAATTTCTGTGCCACGAGCGGCTTTTTCAATCATTTCGATGGCGAACTCACCGCCGCCATCTGATTCCCAACGCACGCCTTGGTCTGATTTTTCTCCGGCACGGCGTGAGGTCACCGTGACTTTATCGGCGACGATAAAAGCTGAATAAAAGCCCACGCCAAATTGACCGATCAAGTTAGCGTCTTTTTGCTGGTCACCGGAAAGCCGGGAGAAAAATTCCCGAGTGCCTGATTTTGCAATCGTGCCCAAATTATTGATCACCTCATCGCGACTCATGCCAATGCCTTTGTCCGTGATTGTCAAGGTCTTTGCCGTTTTGTCGTAGCTGATGCGGATATTCAGTTCGGAATCGTTTTCGAACAGGCTGTCATTGTGCAATGCTTCAAAGCGCAACTTATCGCTGGCATCTGCTGCGTTGGAGATTAATTCGCGTAAAAAGATTTCACGATTTGAGTAAAGTGAATGGATCATCAGTTGCAAAAGTTGCTTCACTTCAGCCTGAAAACCCATGGTTTCGCGGTTGTTTGTTGCGGTATTGCTCATATTTTCTCCCTATTTACTTGATTAGACTCCGGCTAAATGGGGGTGATGGTGAAAGTTTCAAGTGCTTTGAAGCATGTCCAGCTTGTTTAAAATTAATTCGTTAACTAGAATACCGCCAACGGGGCGCTGTTGTTGTCGCTGAGATTGGTACTTAAACGTATTGCCAGCAAGGAATTTTTCCATGACAATGCGATCCCGTTTTATAAACCCTTAACATTTACGGAGTACATGATCTCATGAACAGAAAAGAACTTGTTGATGCACTGTCAGCTAAAACTGATTCCACTAAGGCCGACGCTGAACGCAATATCGCGGCATTGATTGAAATCATTACCGCCACTCTGAAAAAGGGCGATTCGATTTCGCTGGTTGGCTTTGGTTCCTTTGAAGTGCGTAAACGCGCTGCTCGCACTGGTCGCAATCCCAAGACTGGTGCTGAGTTGAAGATCAAGGCATCAAAAGTTCCAGCTTTCAAAGCAGGTGCAAGCCTGAAAGCAGCAGTAAACGGCGCAAAGAAGTAATTAGAAATTGCACAGCCCCATGCGAAAAGCGATGGGGCTTAGTCGTTTTGTAGCGGTTAAATGTCGCGAGTGTCGTGCAGTGACGCAATGGCACTGCCTTAGTTATTGTGGCAAGTAATTTACCATGAATACATTGTGTATTAGGTGGAGTGTGTATCAATTAAGGAGACGCCATGATGTTTCGTCGTTTTATTACAATCGGTTTATTTATTGCCAGCCCGTTGGCCTGTGCGGATGCGCTGGATATAAGCCTGAATAACAACGCTGTTGCAATCGGGTTTTTCACAGGGGCAGGAGCGATGGTACAGGGGAATTCTGAATTCCATATTGCCGCGACTTATAACGATTCGATGAACACGCTTGCTGAAGCCGGCATGCTGGTAAAAGGTGATGAAGGAGATTCTTCAGGAGCTAGTCTTGCGGTTGGTGCAAAAGTTTTAGCAGGCATGATAAAAAATTATGCGCCGGGAACTACTCAGAACGTTGGTGCTATTGCCATTGGAGGAGAGCTTGGATTTGTTGCTCCCGCCAGCAAACAACTTTCAGTGGGCCTGTATTATTTCGGGGGCCCCAAGATAACGACCTTCGGGGACGCTAACAGATCAAGCCAATGGGGGCTTCATGGAGATTATGAAGTTGCGCCGGGTACCAAGGTTTATGTTGAATATCGAGAAACTGATTTCGGCCTTACTTCGACAGGCCAGACTGCAACAGTTGACAGCGGTACTTACTTGGGCGTGAAGCTCGCGTTTTAATAGTCACTACGTTAACCGATTTAAGCGACTCAATAACTCTGACTCCGTTATTTAAAAGCTTTGGGATGCTCACTTTGAAAACTCAAATAATCTTGGCGATAGTGTTGGTTACTTTTGCTTCCATCGCACAAGCTAAAGATTTATCGGCTCAACAAGCCGGGGTCGAGTACGCGCGGCAAGAGGTTGAAAAAGCTGATGCTCAAAACAAGTTAGATCTGAAAGAGGTTGCAGAAGCAGAAAAATTATTGGAACAGCGCAGAAAAGCATTTGAGTTGCAAACTAAACAATTGGCTGATGATCGGAAGAAAGCCGAGCTGTCCAAGAAGCGCTTAAAGGAAGCCAATGAAAAAATGAACAAGGCGCAAACGATATTAGATCAGGCTTGGAAAGAATAAGTATGGATTTTAGAGGCGCAGTATAGTTCAACCCGGATTTTCCATTGGATCAAAAATCCGTCATACCGGCTCTAGTATCCCAATCCCCTTGCCCCCTGATAGAAGATAAAACTTACTATCCAGGCAAACCCCAAAGACCATACCAACGATAGCAAAGTAAACCCGATGTTCTTGGATTCGCTATGCAAGGTAGCAATAGTGGATAAGCAGGGCGTATAAATAAGTGTAAATAGCATGAAACTATAGGCTTGTACCCAATCCAGTTGGTGCGCCAATTCTCCGCTCAGTGCATGGCCGCTTAGCCCGTAGATGACGGCAAGCGAGCCGATCACAATCTCCTTGGCTACAAAGCCGAAGATCAAAGCAATAGTGAGTTCAGCAGTGACGCCGATGGGTTTAAACAAAGGATGCAGCCAACTGCCGATTTGTCCAGCCCAAGTGTCTGGTCCTGCAGGCGTGGCAGTGGAAGGAAAGTGGGTAAGCAGCCAAACAAGAACCACGCCGATGATGATGAACTTGCTGGCTCTGTTGACGAAGTGGTAAACCTCGTGCCAGCCGCGCAACAACATTTGACGCAGCGTCGGAAAACGATAGGGCGGTAGTTCAAGTACGAAGGGTTCGCTGTTCGGAAAATAGCGTTTGAATATCAGTGCAGTAAGGATCGCGGCGGCAAAGCTGAAAAGGTAAAGGCTGAAAACAACTGGCGCTGCCGATTTTGGCGCAAATAACGCAGCGGTAATAAAAACAAAAACCTGCAAACGTGCCGAGCAAAGAGAGAAGGGAATCACCAGCATACTGAGCAGCCGCAGCGAGCGTGAGCGCATCACTCGCGTACCCATCAACGCAGGAACATTGCAGCCGAATCCCATTAGCAGCATGACAAAGCTGCGTCCATCCAATCCCATTCTTGCCATGAGTGCATCCATCAAAAAGGCAGCGCGTGAAAGATAGCCCGTGTCTTCAACGATGGCCATGAAGAGGAAAAATAAAATGATGATGGGGATGAAGGCTGCCACAGTGGCGACACCATTGTATATGCCGTCCAGCAATAAGCCTTGCATGATCGCGGGTAATCCACTAACCAAAGGCGCTAGCGCTGTTTCACGCAACCAGGCGAACAAATCTCCCACGCCTGTTTGCAGCGGTTGTCCAAAAAAGAAAATGCCTTGAAACACCAGAAACATGATGCCGAAAAAAATCGGCAAGCCTAGCCACGGATGCAGCATGACACGATCCAGTTGATCGGTGAGATTGTCCGGCAATCGCAAGGGAACCTGCACAGCATGTTGCAAAACCCTCGTCATTTCACTTTCAATGTGAGTATCTTGTTCGAGTTGAGATCGCAAGTCTTCAGCCATACCCGGCGTGGCATAGCGCAATGCTTTGGTCACGGCCTCCAACGCAGTGTGATAACCGTCGCCATACTTCGCGCTGAGCAGAAAGATCGGGATGCCAAGCGATGATGACATCTTTCCCGCATCGATGGTGATGCCAAATTTTCTGGCTTCATCCGCCATGTTAAGCAAAACCACCATATTCAAATTGTATTGCTTAAGTTGAAAAAGCAAACTCAATTGGCGCTCTATCTGTGTTGCATTGAGCACGATGATAGCGAGGTCTGGCACGTTGTCATGCAAAAAATGACGAACTACTTGTTCGTCTTCAGAGAAGCCATGAATGTCGTAGATGCCGGGCAGGTCGATAATCTCTACCATGTCACTGCCGAGAAGAATTTTGCCACTCAGCAATTCAACAGTGATGCCGGGCCAGTTTCCAACGCGAGCCGAACCGCCGGTCATGCGATTAAAAAGTGTCGATTTTCCCGTGTTGGGCATGCCTAACAGCGCAATCCGCTTCATGATTTTTGTACCGTGATTTTGGCAGCTTCGTTTTTGCGCAACAAAATGTCCGTCGTACCTATGCGCACTTGCAGCGGTCCGGAAAAACTTGCTTTGCGTATTAGCTCAATGCGTTTGCCAACACGAAAACCCAGTGCCAACAATCGTTGGCGCAGTGCATCGTCAGTTTGAATGGCGAGGATCGTCGCGCTTTCGCCGGAAGCGAGATCCGTTAGGTTGTCAGTAGATGTTGTCATGTTCACAATGCACGGATTATTTCATAGCAGCGTAGCTTTGCGTGAGCCTTTATGAATTTGTGACAACAAATTTGTGAAATTCTCAAGCCTATGTATAATGGCGCCGCTTTCTTGGGGCAAGTCACTGCAACAACCGCAAATTTTTGGAACATATCAAGATAAATCTTAAGAAAAAGCACGAATCTTGAATTGACCATCGAGCTTCGTATTAGTTTTTCACCGCCGCTTTAGCTCAGTTGGTAGAGCAACCGCCTTGTAAGCGGTAGGTCGCCAGTTCGAATCCGGCAAGCGGCACCAATAAGAATAAGGCTTCCAGAGATGGGAGCCTTTTTCATGGCTAATAAAATTTGCTTCATGTAGGCGTGGTGTAGGATTTTCCGGTCAACACAACATCCTTTCCAAGTAATATTACTACTGCAACGAGATAACAATATGCGAAGTATTCTTTTATTTATAACAACAGTCATCGCTTTGTCTGGATGCACTCCACCTGCGTTTGTGCAGGAAAGAAATAATGTCAAACAAGTAGCAGCACCTTCACAAATAGTTCCAGATAAGACTGAAAAGAAAGACTACGATTCAACTTTAAGCGATTGCGAATTTGAAGCAAGTCAAAATCCAGATTATGATAACAGACTGATGGGAAGACTAAAAGCAAAGAACTACATTAAGGGCTGCCTGTCTTCAAAGGGTTGGATTTTGCAGTAATAGCATTAACCCATCCATCTTTGCAATCATTCATTAAGGGTTGAGTATGGAAAATTTCAAATTCCCAATTCTGAATTCCTAACATATAGAATCTTCACAGCACCTTGTCAGCCTGCCTTCGCACACCACCACCTGATTAGATTCGCATAAGTGTAAAAAGCAGACATAGTCAGATGTCAGCGCCACTCCGGTCGATGCGATTTTCAGCAAGGCAAGCTTTTATAATCCGGCCAATCGAGTTATTATTACCTCAAATAGTATTCACTGTAGAGGCATCAGACTTAAATCTCTAATAGACAATTAAATATCGGGGCAGCGCCGTCCTGCTGCATGCAATCTTGCTATTCTATATTTCATAAAGAGGGTTCTCATGGCGGAATTAGTGTTTTACAAAAAGCTGGTGGCGTTGAATAAAGATAAACATCGGCTACACTCATTTAAGAGATTTGAAAATCTCGACTTTGCCGCACACACGCAATTAGTTTTGCTGACGGGTAGTGAATTTACCGACGCATGCAAAGAATATCCGATTGTCTTCGTCAAAAACCCTGACGGAAGTATGATGCCCGTCGCACTGCTCGGTTTCCGGGAAAATGAGAATCTCTATGTTGACATCAATGGAAAATGGAATGCACGCTATATTCCAGCTTATGTCCGGCGTTACCCGTTCATCTTTTTTGAAACCACAGAAGACGGGTTCTTTGTAGGAATAGATGAAGACTGTGCCAATCTAAATACCAAAGCAGAAGGCGAGCGTCTTTTTGATGATCAAGGAGAGCCCAGCACGTTTGTGAGCAACATGATCAAGTTCATGAACGAATATCAGGCAGATTATCAGCGTACCCGCACATTTATGGAAAACTTGCAGAAGCTCGACGTACTCAAAGAAGGCAACGTAAAATTCACGCGCTCTACCGGAGAAGAATTTTTAGTAAACGGCATATGGACCGTGGATGAAGCAAAACTTAACGCATTGAGTGATGACAAACTATTAAAGTTAGTGAAGACGGGCGAGTTGGGTCGTATTCACGCGCACCTTATTTCATTATCCAATTTCAATCAGCTTACCGTGTTTGATGCGAAAAGGGCTGAAGGTAATAAATAGGGATTTAGAATAGGGTAACGCAAAACAACTACCTCCTTGGGGATAACCAGGGACTTGCACGGATTTATCGTGCTTAGTCGAATGGCTGCTGTCTCACTAAGAGGGTTAGGATGAGGGATAACTCGTCCATTGACACCACAAAACCAAGATAATTTTTTCTATAAATTTCATCTGTGCTCAAATTTTCCTCCTACATTTTTACTTTGTGGGTTACCTTAATTAATTAGAAGGTTATTCGCTAAAAACAAAAAAACCTAATAGACACAATAGGCTCCAACGCGCTGGCTTTTGGGGTAGGACAAAGGTCCTACTCAAAATGTAAATTTTCAGGAGGAATGTCCTATGAAGAAACGTTGTTTTCTATGATGCCAAAGTAGGGTCCAAAATTTACTATGCAACCATGTATAAAGTTTTGTTTTAGATATTTTGAAGCGAAAATCCAGTGGTAGCCGGGTCATTAGGCAGTTAACTTAAATCATGGTAAATCAGGGAGTTATTAGATATGAAGAAAGTCCAACGTAATTCATTCAAGCTGAACCCAATAGCGGCATCAATCGTATTGGCGATGAGCGCACAATTAGCGATTAATGTCGCATACGCCGGTGCAGGCTTTGGCGCCGCAGTGACCACCGGCGGTTCGGCTACCCAGCCACCGACATTTTATGCCAACAGCCCCTCGGGTCCTATTCCAGCACTAACAAGCGCGGCTCCTGCTGGAACGCTTCGCACTGACGGTAGCGGTCTCTTGACCACCACCACCACCGGCACCCCACTGCGCAAGTTTGTTGACACTTTGCCGGGTTTCGGCCTCGGTGCAAAGACTGGCGTATATAGCCCAGCCAAAGCAAACGGTCTCGGCCAGTTCATCCCCGTTGCAGTTCCAGAAAAGTGGTCCAATCCGCTGATCATTGACCCGGCGACCAAGCTGCCAGTGGTGACAGGTGACGACTATTACGAAATCGCTGCCGTCGATTTCAGTGAAAAGTTGCACAGCGACCTGCCCAAAGCAACTCACATGCGCGGCTACGTTCAAATAGCAACACCCGGTTCTATTGCTGCTGCCAAAGCAGCTGCCTTGGCAGCAGGCACAACATATAATGGACCTTATTTGCCAACTTCTGATGGTACTTCAACAGGCATACCTCTAGTTGGTGTTCCAGCAACGGTTCAACTGATGTACCCCCCGCATCACCTCGGTCCTATCATCACCGGCAACAAGGGCACGGCGGTTCGTGTCAAATTTACCAACTACCTGCCGGTTGGAGGCAAGCTGTTCTTGCCAGTGGATCCCACCATTACTGGCGCCGGTGTCGGCGCCGATGGCGTCACCCCCTACACACAAAACCGTGCCGGCATGCACTTGGTCGGCGGACAATCACCCTGGATCAGCGCAGGTTCACCGCATCAGTGGATCGCTCCGGCTGGCGAAATCAATCCGGGTATTGATGCCAACGGCAATCCCGCTGCAGTACTCAATGCCAAGGGCCCCAGCGCCCAAAGCGCACCAGACATGCCCGATGCTGGCGCTGGTTCGACCTATTTGTATTTCCCGAACGACATGTCGGCTCGCTTCACCTTCATTCAGGATCGCACTAGCGGTCTCACGCGTCTAAATTCCTATGCCGGTCTCGAAGCCGGTTATGTCGTCACTGACCCGATCGAGCAGATCCTGATCAACGGTGGCACGCTATCGGGCGGAGGGCTGAAGACCCCCGTGACCGTAGCTAAGGGCACGATTCCCGCGGCACAACTGCCGCTGATCATCGAAGACAAGACTTTCGTACCGGTCAACTTTGCACAGCAGGATGCAAGATGGGATGCAGTCAATTGGGGCGCCCCTGGCGACCTATGGTTTCCGCACGTGTATGAGCCGAATCAGGCGGACCCAACCGGTGTTAATACCGTTGCGGGGCTGGCTGGCGGCGCCAACCCGGTCGGTCGTTGGGACTACGGTCCGCTGTTCTGGCCTATCTTCCCAGTCGTGCCAGCCAAGTCTATGTTGCCAAATTTGAGCTTCGTACCTGAAGCCTACATGGACACACCACTGGTCAACGGTACTGCTTACCCGACAGTGGCTGTAGAAGCCAAGGCCTATCGTGTTCGCGTACTCAACGGCAGTAACGACCGTTACTACAACCTCGGCCTGTACGTGGCTGACTCGACGCCTGCCCCGTTGCTTGACGTAAACGGAAATCCGACTGTCGATGCCTTAACAGGTGCTTTCAAGACCACTCCTGCCGGCCTTACTGAAGTCAAGATGGTAGCCGCGACACCAATAGACACATTGGGCAGCCCACCGGGATGGGACGTTGTTAACGGCGTTCAGTTGCCGTTGCCGCAATTCGGTACGACTTTTCCGTGGAACATTAATGCCGAGCCTTCAGGCCCGACCCGCGCTTGGCCGACCGACGGCCGCGTTGGTGGTGCACCCGATCCAACCACATCCGGTCCCGACTTCGTCGTGATCGGCAATGACGGTGGCCTGTTGCCACAAGGTGTGGATATCCCTCCGCAACCGGTTACCTATGAACAGAATCGCCGCAGTATCACCGTCACCAACATCTATGGCTACGGCCTGCTGCTCGGACCATCCGAGCGCGCCGACACCATTGTTGACTTCACGCCGTTCGCAGGCAAGACACTGATTCTGTACAACGACGCACCGGCACCTACGCCGTTCACTGATCCACGTAATGATTACTTTACGGGCGATGCGGACAATTCAGCGACGGGTGGTGCTTATCCGACCCTGCCAGGCTATGGTCCGAACACACGCACCATCATGCAGATCACCGTCGGTGCCAAAGGTGTGATCACCAACGGTGGTGGTGCTCTTAACGCGACCGCCCTGGCAGCAGCTCTGCCGGCTGCCTATGCTGCGACGCAACCGGTACCGTTTGTTCCGGAGTCGATCTATAACGCTGCTTTCGGTACCACCGATCCGGACAATTATGGCCGAGTCGCTACCGGTTCTGCTGCACAGCCGACCTTGAACTTTTCCAGAAGCTCCGCGACACTCACTCTGACCCCCGGACCGATGACTCTGGTCACCTCCGGTGGTACAGGAACAGGTTCGGGCACGGGTTACACCTCCGTACCGCAGGTTGTTATTTCTGCGCCTAACCTTGCAGGTGGTCAGCAAGCGACCGCAGTAGCAACAATCAACGCATCTGGTCAGGTGGCAAGCGCCACCCTCACGAGCGCGGGTTCAGGTTACACGTCAATGCCTACCGTCACCTTTGTGCCGACATCGACTGTAGCCAGCGTCGTCGTGGCTGATGGTGGAGCAGGTTATCTGTCCACCGACAAGGTTGTCTTCAGCGGCGGTGGTGCAGCTACACAGGCAACCGGTACCTTGACGGTTTCCTCGTCGTCAGCGATCTTGGGTACGCCCACCATGGGGCTACCAGGTTCCGGCTATACTGTACCACCGACTGTTACCTTCACCGGCGGCGGTGGCTCTGGTGCCACCGGAGTAGCAACCATTTCTTCCTCGGCGCTAGTTGCTGGTGGGGCTACATTGAACGCCAGTGGTTCGGGTTATACTAATCCGACGCCTGTCGTCAGCCAACCGAATGTTCCTTTAGTTGCCAATGGCGGCGTAGGCGTGCAGGCGACTGCGACTGCGACCGTCGGCTTTGCCTCTGCCGCAGTTGCGATTCCGGCAGGCGGCTTCCTCGATGTTAACAGCTTGCCCATAGCTTGGGATGCTCCGGTCCCGGCGGGTGGAGGCACGACCGTGATCAACTTTAGTGCGCCGTCTCTGGCTGGAGGCACAATGCCTGTGGCGAAGGTAACGGTCGATCCGATTACTGCATTGATTACAGCAATTAATTACACGTCATATGGTTCGGGCTACACGTCTGCGACACCTCCTGTGGCAACCATTTCTGATGGTAAAGGCAACTCCGTTATTGTGACAGGGTCGATCAACGCGACGAGCGGGCAAGTGTTCGGAGTGAGCATCGCTACTACGGGTGCTGGCTATACAACGCCGGCAACAATCACCTTCACAGATGCCACCGGCACGGGTGCGCAGGCGACTGCTAGTTTGGCAGGACCTGCGGGTGCGGTAACGGGTTTCGCAATCACCAATGTCGGATCGGGATACACTTCCGCTCCCGCGGTGACGTTCACGGACAGCGTTAACCCGGCACATTCACTAGCGACTGCAGCCACAGGGACTGTGGTTCTTTCGACTCCGGTCGGGACGATCACCGGCGTCAAAGTACTCACTCCTGGTAGCGGCTACACTTCCGCACCTAGCATTAGTATCACCAACGCTGCAAACGGTGCGAGCACCGGTCTTGGTGCACTGTTGACACCGAGCATTCTGGCAGCAGGTACCGGTGCCCAGGCCACGGTAGCGACTTCGACCAGTGCCTCGTTTGTGGTGGCCACTAAGGCCGAGCAGGAACTTTATGACGATTGGGGTCGCTACAACTCGACCGGCGGTATGGAACTTCCGCTGACGCTGGCTGGTATTCAGACCACGGTTCCGCTGGGCTATATCGATGCGCCGACCGACATTATCGGCGACGATGAAACACAGATTTGGAAACTGGTGGACAACGGTTTCTGGTCCAACTCCATCCATTTCAGTATGGCCGATGTGCAGCTGATCAACCGCGTGGGTTGGGACGGCACGGTCAAGCCGCCCGCATCGAACGAAGTGGGCTGGAAAGACACGGTTCGTCTGAACCCGCTGGAGGACGTTATCGTTGCGGTACACGCCAAGGGCGCAACCGTTCCTTTCGGTCAGCCGCGTAGCACACGCACTCAGGATCCATCCGTAAAGCTTGGCGTCGCGGGTTCCGGATTGGGCTTTACCGCTGATCCAGCGGTGACCTCTCAGGCAGGATTGCTGGCGACCACAGCGGTAGGTGTACCTTTCGCGGCCGCCGTACCTGCAGGCACAGTATTACTCGCTACGGCCGTCAACACGGCCACCCTGCCGGGCAGCCCGACGGGCAACTATGACAACGAGTTCCTCTGGGGCTCGGCGATCCTCGGCCATGCCGAAAACGACTTCACCCGTCCGGTGGTGTTCAACCCTGTGGTAAATACGCCAGCAACGAGTGTCATTTTGGATCCGCTGGGTACAGGTACCATGAACTGGACCGACCCGACGCCGACATCGACGCCGGCGACGACACTTGCCAACCCGCAGAACGAGCTAGGCTACAAACTCCTGCAGGCTACTGCAACACGTAACGCGGCAGGCTCATGGAGCGCGACTGGCGCATTTACGCCGCTCGCTACCCCGTACCTCAGTTTGCCAGCAAACGTGACGCAATACATCGAGCCCGCAACGAACGTGTCTCCGACAGCCGCCGCTTATTACGCTTACAAAGTTGATGGCTACAACGTAGCAGGTTCATCGGATTCCAATGTTACGTTGGAAACACCGCCCAATGCGCCGACGAGTCTGGCATTGGCGTCGAGCTTTGCTCTTAATGCGACGACAACCTCGGACGTGCAACTCGCGGCGACTTGGACGGACAACGCACTCAACGAGACCAACTACTATATTACCCGAACCGGTCCGAGCCTCACTGCGCCAGTTGTTGGCAAGGTGACCGGCACCGCCGCAACCATCCAACTACCAGCTAACACCGCCAACGTCCTGGGGGGATCTCCCGCCATGACTTGGTCTGATCCAACTCTGCTGGTCGAAGGCAACTGGTACGAGTACGATGTCCTCGCCCGAAATTCCTTCGGCGATTCGTTGGTCGTGTCGAACACTGTTCAGGCACCGATCTCCGCGCCGCAGGCACCTACTGCGCTAACTGCGGTCTCGACCGTCGCTTCCTGTTCTCCGACACCTGTTGACGCGATCACGAAGACCACCGTACCGGTGCAGTGCAAGCCGAACGACATCGTGCTGACCTGGACCAACAACGCGTTCAATGCGACAAGTTACACGATTACTCGCACTGGCGGTCCCGCAGGCACGGCCTTCGCGACTGTCACGTTGACGTCGCCGGCCATCGCATTGAATACCGTGGGCGCAAAGATGACTTGGACTGACAGCACAGCCCAAGAGGGTTATTCTTATGCATACGTGGTGAGCGCTGTCAACACCTCGATTGCCGCTGCGACTCAGGTGGCTTCAGTCAACAACAGCGCGACTCCGGTCGCCGTGAATCCGACGGCACCGACCATTCCGACCAACGTAATCGTCACGTTGCCAAGTTTGGCGGACCCAACGACGTTGATTACCATTCCTAACGGCGCCGTTGCTGGAGGCACAATCTATAGCGAAATCGTGAAGATTAGCGCAAGCGACAACGCCTACAACGATTTGGCCTATCAAGTCTATCGCGATGGACTTCTGCCGGCTAACGCGGTGGGTAGCGCGCTTGTTACTCCTGCCACCGGTGGCTCCGCAGCCAACAACCCGATTGGAATCGCAACTACGGGTTGGTTAAATAGCCCCGTATTGAACTTCACGGATGGCAACGGTATTCAGGATGGCACAACGCATACTTGGTACGTCGCTGCGATTAATGGTAACGGTACGACGCCTTCGGTGGGTATCACCAAGATCATGCCGGGTATCGTCATCAACCAGCCGCTCAATCTGAGAGCGACGCCGAACGCAACTGCGTCTAGTATCAGGCTGTGCTGGAATGATAATTCAACCAACGAGACTGCATGGTTCGTCGAGGAAAGCGTGTCGAACACGGTTACAGCGCCTGGCGTCATTGGCAACTGGACCGTTCCGACCGGGTCGCCGTTTGCAAGTAACACAACCGCAGGAACTGGTGGTCAGGTTTGCTTCAGCCGTGCCAACGTACCGACCACGGTGGGCAACGTCTACACGTTCCGTGTCAGCGCGCTCAATCTTGCTAACCACAGCGATTCGCATCCGTACCTCTACGCTCAGTCTAGCTTGATAGCACCTCCGGCTCCGGTTGCGCCAACATTGGCAACGCCGATCGTTACGTTCAACACCAACACCGGTCTTGACCGTGTGAGACTGACCTGGAACAAGGTCACGCCGGTAGCTGGTACCACGATGAACTATCTGGTATTCGCCAATGGCGTGCAGATCGGAGTAGTCGGACAGCCATTTAACGCGGCAGCGACGACCGTGACTTACGCGTACGTTCCGACAGCGGCAGCGATAGCGGCTGGCATCAGCTACACCGTCGAGGCAGTGCAGAATGCGATCGTTCAGACGAACCCGCTGTACTATGGTTCGACACCAAGCTTGCCGTCTACTCCGGTGACACTGACACCTCTGGCAGCGCCATCGGCTCCGACAGTTATCACCCCGGCAGTTAATGCCACCACGGGTGCTGTGACTCTGAACTGGACTGCACCTGCAGCCGTGACCGGCGTGACTTACACCTATCAGGTGAGTGTCGCCGGTGGAGCTGCAGTTACGTTGGCTTCGGGTGGCACATTGAACGTCCCACGCGGCACCAATACCACCGTCCAAGTTCGGACGATAGCGACAGATGCACAAGGCGTAGCAGCAACGGGTGTCTACTCGGCAGCGGTTGTGGTCAATACCTTGCCGGCTCAGTCGACAGCACTGACCAACGTGCTCTCGGCGACGGCTAGAACCTTCAACGTGGGCTTCACTAACACGTCGACCAACATCACCGGCTTCACCATCCAGCGTGGCGTCTCTGCCACAGCGGGTGGCGCGGTGACTTGGACTACGATCGCAGTGACACCGACCAAGGTTGGCAATGTCTACAGCTTCAGCAACTTGGTTCCGGCGGCAGGCTTCTACCGCTTCCGTATCCAGGCCACGAGTCTGGCAGGTACAACAGCGGTAGCGACAACGCCAACGGTGCAGACACCTTAATAAGGAATGCCGGTGACTGAGATTTCGATCACCGGCACTTTTTAACGAATGAGTTTAAGTTTTTGATTGATATTTGCAGATTGGACAGAGTAGGACAAAAGTCCTAGAGATGGACTAATTTTTAGGGAGAAAGCTCCTATAAAAATTGTTGGATTCTGCCATGCGAAATTGAATACAGAACTTTACTATTCATGGGTGCAAGATTTTTTTAAATGTGTTTCGGGTATGAGTGGTTGCCGACCAACGAACGGTTAACTTTATCAGGGAGTTTTAAGACATGAAGAAAGTCAAAAGCAGTTTTTTTGAGCTAAATATGGGTGGGGCAGCGATCGCTTTAGCGTTTGCCACATCTCTCACGGCCAACGTGGCGCAAGCCAACGCTGGCTTCGGAACCGTCACTGACCTTACTGGTCAGCCGGTCAACGTGCCGACGTATTTCGCCAGCAGCCCGCAGGGTATTCGACCTGCGTTTGATCCGGTCACCCATGCCCTGAGCACGACGGGTCTGACGGTCGATACCGGTACGCCGATCCGTAAATTCGTCGATCCGCTCGGCGGCGTCTATAACGGTCTGGAAACTTTGAACAGTTTGACTGACCTGCAAGCCGGCATTCCAGTGGCGCTTCCCGAATTTTGGACGAATCTTGCCGGGCAAGTCACCACGGACAACTACTACGAAATCGCCGCCGTGGAATACACCGAACAATTGCATAGCGACTTGGCGAAAGCCACCCGTCTGCGCGGCTATGTGCAAATTGAAACTGCCAACTTGGCAACAAACAAGAACTGCGTTTTCCAAAATAGTACTAAGACGGCCTGTACTGACATCACCTCAGTGGTTCCTAGCGAACACGTCGCGGGTGTGTATCCGGACGGCACGCCGATCCTGGATGCGAATGGCGCCCAAGTATATTTCGTGCATAAGCCGCACTATCTTGGCCCATCCATCGTCGCCGCCAGTGGCACACCGATTCGGATCAAGTTCACCAACTATCTGCCTTACACTGACATCAATGGCGTAGCGCATGGCTCCCCTAGCGGCGGCGAATATTATCTTCCGATCGATGAAACCATTGCCGGTGGTGGCCCAGTGACATTACAAGCAGGTGTTGATGCCAATGGCAATCCGGTTGCCGGACCTGCGCTTGACAAAACTGGCAAGGCAATCAAGTTCCCGCAGAATCGTATTGCCATCCACTGGCACGGCGGCGACTCGCCCTGGACCAACGACGGTACGCCGCATCAGTGGTTTGCTCCACGCGGTGATGCATCTTACTCAGTCAAAGATGCACTTCATCCAAACGGATGGGGCGTAGGCGACTCCTATGCGAATGTGCCTGACATGGCCGATCCAGGTCAAGGTTCGATGACATTGTATTACCCAGTCAACCTAAGCGGTCGTATGATGATGTATCACGACCACGTTTCTGGTCTGACCAAGATCAACGCCTATGCCGGTGAGGCAGCGGGTCTGATCGTGTACGACATGAAAGAACTGAGTCTTGTTGCCAATGCCCTTAGAATCAATCTGACGTTGCCGTCTGGAACGCTGGCATCGGCCGTGCCTCTCCTTGATACAGTGGGTATTCCCCTGGTTATTCAGGATAAGAACTTCGTGCCGAAGAACATCGGACCGAATGCGGTGGCCTCTGACGGCAAAACGCCAGCCTCTCAAGATGCCAAGTGGGATCTGACCCATTGGGGCCAACCGGGTGACTTGTACTTCCCTCACGTGTATGAAACCAACCAGGATCCAAACTCTATAGACGGTACTAATCCGGTCGGTCGTTGGGACTGGGGTCCGTGGTTCTGGCCTGTTTTCCCGGCTCAGTATTCGCTGCCAACGGGCGCCTATGGTGACGTTACCGCGTCTCCTGAAGCCTTCCTGGATACGCCGACGGTCAATGGACAGCCCTACCCAACTATGACGGTGGAGCCCAAGGCCTATCGCTTCCGTATCCTGAGTATCGGCAATGACCGTTCATTCAATCTGGGTTTCTATCAGGCAGTCGATGCCGCGGGCAAGGTTTGCGATGCGAACAACACTGCTCCGGCAACTTCACCTACTGCTCCAGGTGGTATTGGCGCACCAGCGACCTGTACCGAAGTTCGCATGGTTCCGGCTCAACCAACTGCGGGATTCCCTGCAACCTGGCCGACCGATGGTCGTGCTGGTGGTGTGCCCGATCCTGCAACTGCCGGACCTGATATTGTTCAAATCGGTAACGAAGCGGGTTTACTCCCGGCCGTGGCGGTGTTGAAATCGCAACCGGTGACTTACGAACAAAACGTTCGCAGCATCACGGTGTTCAACATTCTGGATCATGATCTGACCCTGATGCCTGGCGAGCGCGCCGACATACTGGTCGACTTCAGCAAATACGCTGGACAAACACTGATCATGTACAACGATGCACCAGCACCAATGCCTGGCTACGATCCGCGTATCGATTATTTCACTGGCGTAGGTGACCAGACTGCTGCCGGTGGTGCTTATGACACGCTGCCTGGCTACGGCCCGAACACCCGCACCATCATGCAGTTCAAGGTGGGTGCGACTGCGACATCCGGCGGCTCTCTGAACATGGCAGCATTGACTACCGGTCTGCCGGTCGCCTATGCAGCGACTCAGCCAGCACCTATCGTTCCGGAGTCAGTCTATAACCAGGCCTTCGGTACCTCATATGCGGATACTTACGCGAAGATCGGTACCGGTTCTGGCACCGCTCCTTATTGGGTGTATCCCGTTAACGGTGGCACTGGCAATAACGGCACACTTACGCTGTTGAGAATCGACCTGTCGACGGCTGGTTCTCTGTATCCAGCTGGAACAACAGTCACGATCGATCCGCCGCTGTGCACACCAATCGTTGTTGGTTCAGCTACTTGCGCACCAGCAACTGCAACACCGACTGTTGGCGCAGGTGGTCGTATAACCGGCTTTACCAACTTTGTTGCAGGAGCAGGCTATACCACGGTTCCGAATGTCACTTTCTCGGCTCCAAGTGCAGATGGTACTCGCGCGAGTGCATTGATCACGGCAAACGGCTTCAAGGTCATCAACAAGGCCATTCAGGAATTGTTCGACCCGGTCTTTGGGCGTATGAATGCTACTTTGGCTGCTGAATTGCCGTTCTCGACAGCTACCATCGCTACGACTGTTCCCTTGGCCTATATCGATACGCCAATTGAATATCTCGACGCGATCAAGGATGGTGAGACCCAGATCTGGAAAGTAACGCACAACGGCGTGGACTCACACCCAGTGCACTTCCACCTGGTTAACGTGCAGGTCATCAACCGTGTGGGTTGGGATGGCACGATCAAACCGCCCGCAGCGAATGAAGTGGGTTGGAAAGAAACATTGCGCATGAACCCGCTGGAAGACGTCTATGTGGCTGTTAAGGCGGTTCATCCCGTGGTTCCGTTTGGTGTGCCTGCCAGCCATCGTCTGCTCGATCCCTCGCAAGTCGTCGGTTCGACCATGTATCTCACCAACATCGATCCAACGACCGGTGGTGCGCCAACGTTCCAGACGCAATTGGTGAATGGCGTCAATACGAATGTTGCAACGGGTACTTACAGTAACCAGATGACCGACTTTGACAACGAATACGTCTGGCACTGCCACATCCTGGGTCACGAAGAGTTCGACTTCATGCGTCCGTTTGTGTTCCACCCGAACGTCTTGGTGCCTGACGCACCGACCACAGTGGCCGTTACTAACGGCAAAGTGACTTGGGTTGATACGACCCCTGTTGGTGGTGTGGATGCCTATGGCGTTCCAACTACTGGTACCAATGCGGCTAACCCGACACTGAGCAGCAACCCAAAGAATGAGATTGGCTTCAAGATTTATGTCAATGTCGTTCCAAATGCTAACGGGTATGTTTCTGCCGCAGCAGTTCCTGCCGCAACGGTTCCTGCCAACGTGCAGAGCTGGCCGGCACCGGCCGGAGCAACAACTGCTAACACATTAGTTGTGGCCTACAACGCGGCGGGTAATTCTGTTGCAGGTACGTCAGGCACTACCTTCACGTCAGGTACAAACGTGGCAGTAACTCCGGCAGCTACAACGCCTGGAACGATGGCAGTTACCGGTGCTTCGATCGATTCGACTGGTTTGGTTGTAACGGTAACAAGCACGGCTGGCTACGTGGTTGGCGCGTCGGTCTCCGGTGGCGGTTTCCCTGCGGGAACGGTCATCGCCTCGATCAACGCAAACGGCACTCAGTTCACCACGTCGTTAGCTAGCACCACACCGGGCGTGACAAGTCAAACCTTGACCATCTCGTTGGCCGCGGCAGCAGCATTGCCAACACCGGCTGCATCGGCTGCACCGTCTGGCTTTACGCAGATACTGAATGCAAGCGGTACTGCAACTTTGAACTGGACTGCTGTTCCAGGTGCAACAAGCTATACCGTGAGCATTACTGAGACTAAGGCACCAGTTGCTCCAGCGTTAGTGGGCGTGACAGGGTCTCCAGTGGTTACACAGATACTTATAGTTGCTCCAGCGACAGTACCAGTGACGACCTACACGACGCCAGCAGCCTTGACAGTAGGTTCTACCTACGTGTTCTCGGTCACAGCGACGACGCTCAGCGGAACGACAGCTGCTGCGACAATTGGTTCTGCAACTATTGCTGGCTTAACTAATTCACCGACTGCTCCACCAGTGGCTTTTGGTATCGCAGTTGATACCTCGACCGTTGTAGGTTCTGGTTCGATCACCTTGAATTGGGCTAACAATGTGTCGAACAAGAACAACGTGGTTGGTCTGTTGCTGAAATGGAATGGTGGCCCTGCTGCCGGCGTGACGTTCAGTCCTGCCAGCACGGGTGCCACTGTGACTGGCTTGAAAACGGGAACAGCGTATAGTTTCACGCTACAAGCAATCAGCAATGTGGCTGCGTTTAATTCTACGGTTGTACCTGTTGCACCAGCGGTTGTTTCGGCAGTTGCTCCTTAAACCAAATCACCGGTGCCAGATTATTCTGGCACTGGTTCTTGGTTTCTTGTAGTAAAGGTTTATTTAAAGTTTTGATTGTTGGAATACTGAAATTCATCAACAGTTAGTTTGATTTGTGTCGCAATGACCATTGAAGGCTTAAAATACAATCCCTCCAGCGATCATTCCATTTCATGAAGAAATTGATTTCGAATACACTATCCGGGTATTTGCTCTCATTAACTGTTAGTAGCGCATGTGGTATTCTTATTTCAGGTCTGTATGACTGTTTCGCAGAAACAGTTGAGTCATATGGTTAGTAGTAGCAATTTTCTGAGGAGTAAAGTTACATGTTGCAACGTAAAGTGATTTTTTTGGTCAGTATTGTTTTAGCAACGAGTCAGGCTTGGGCTGAAGACAAGCTCGAACTTAAGACGGATGCGGACAAATTGAGCTACAGCATCGGCGTGAGCGTCGGTAAGAATTTTAAAAGAGATGGAACTACTGTCGATCTCGACCTGATGATAAAAGGCTTTAAGGCCGGGCTTGCCGGTGATAAGACGGTAATTTCGGATAGAGAGGTCCAGCAGATCATGGGCTCTTATCAGATGGAATTGCGCAAACAAGCTATGGCAAGAAATCAGGTGGCGATTCAGGAAAACAAGAAAAAAGGCGATGCCTACCTGGCTGAGAACAAGGCAAAGAAGGGCGTAGTGACAGCTGACAATGGATTGCAATACAAGATCATCAAGAAGGGTAGTGGCAAGAAACCACTCGAGTCTGATCTGGTTGAAGTGAACTACCGCGGTACGCTAATCGATGGCAAGGAGTTTGATGCTACTCAAGAGGGCAAGCCGGCCACATTGAAAGTATCCGCACTTATTCCGGGATGGAAGCAGGCGTTAACAATGATGCCCACTGGTTCCAAATGGCAACTCGTTGTTCCATCCCAGCTTGCCTACGGCGAAAGAGGTGTGGGCAATGACATAGGCCCGAATGAAGTGCTTGTTTTTGAGTTGGAATTGGTAGGAATCAAATAATCTGAAACCAATATTGATTCAGTATTGAACTTTCAGAATTTTAGAATGGAAAATTTTCGTAACCAATGATTTGAGGGAACCTCTAACTATTCAATGCGACAAGAATTGGATTTTTAGAGGTTCCCTTAAACCTTTACTAAAGGAGATCGATGATGAAGAAGATGAAATGGATTGCGCTATTAAGCCTTGGATTAATCGCTTTGCAGGCCAATGCTGCGACGCCTGTTGTGATTGACAACCAGGCGATCGGTGCGGATACCAAAGAAAGTGGAGAAAGTGTAGGAAAGGCACAAACTAAAGCCCAATCTGATGACGAGGCCGCCAGAGAGAGGATTCGCCTCAGCGGTAGACTCAGCAACAGAGAGAAGGCACAATTAGTCAAAGCGGAAGTTGCAGAAACCAACAAGACTGAAGGCGCGAGTTTTCTGGCAAGCAACGGCGCAAAAAAAGGTGTAATCACTTTGCCTAGCGGAGTGCAATATCGTGTCATTCGTGCGGGCAAGGGCAAGAAGCCGACTGAAAATAGCGCTGTGGTATGCAAATACAAAGGTACTTTGCTTAACGGTGATTCATTCGATATGTCGGAGGGTAAAAAACCCGCCACCATGCTTGTCTCTGGTTTTCTGCCAGGTGTAAAGGAAGCTGTTTTGCTGATGGCCGGCGGAGCAAAATGGGAAATCGTTGTGCCGCCTCAGTTGGCCTATGGAGCCACTGGAAATCGTGGCGTAGGAGCTAATGCAGTTGTGGTTTACCAGATGGAAATCATAAGCATCAAATAATCTGAACAGAGCGGAGGCGAACCTTCCGCTCTGTTTAGATGGTTTAATTCATCTAGAGCTATCCAAACTCAGTGCATGAATACGACTAAAGAATGCTGAGCTTCAGTTTTGCTGCGTTTAGTTGGAATAATATATTAATCTGCAACCTGTGGAATTAAGTGCTGGCAAGCAATAATGGATCTCAATCGCGATAGTGTGCAATTTTCCTTCACTCTGGGGTTGGTACATTGGAGCGAAATGAGATGTAATTTCCATTCAATCCTACAATGAATTAAGGATCCCACGTGCGCCGCACGATAGAGAGTTTTCTTTATTTATGCGAGCCCAGAATATCCAAAATAGTTTTGGTGATAAAATATTTTTCATTGATAATTTTATAATGCATGAAAGTTTCACCCCCTCCCTGTCCTCCTCCGAGGGGAGAGGGTTATGCTCCCTATATTGGGAGGATTAGCGTGCTCTACCTGCCAGACCTTTTAGGATTGGGGTTCTGTTCCCTCTACCATCGCGGGAGGGCTAGGGAGGGGGTTTGTGATAACGATGTAATGATTTTTAACCTCGCTCCAGTAAATAACTCTTACAATGTACTTTTCCTGAACGGATAACTTAACGATGAAAAAACAAAGGTTGACTGGCCTGTGCAGAGCTGTGCGTGAAGCGAAAATGACAGCTACTTTATTGGAAGATAGTGTTGTTCGACTAGGCGTACTTTCTCTCCTGTTTGCATTCGGTCAATTCATACCCGTTGCGTCACAGGCGCAAGAGGCTGCGAGCAGCGTAGAACAAGTGAATGCGATGGCTCAAGTAAATTCGCCTGAACTGGTTGAAATTGGAAGAGGAATTTATACCAAAGGTGTTTTATCTTCCGGCGCGATGTTGACGGGGAAACGTTTTGGTAAAACTCCAATCTCCGGGGCAGATGCCGCATGTGTCAAATGTCATCGTCCAAGTGGAATGGGGCAGGTTGAGGGCGATATTCAGGTATCACCGATCAACGGCAATTATCTGTATGCCACTCGGAAGGACAAACCGACTGCGATCATGGATCCGCGCATCAGTAAATTATTCAATCAGGCACATGATCCTTACAACGATCAATCTTTTGCAACTGCGGTAAATGAGGGTGTCAATAATCAAGGCCGCGAAATGAATTCTGTCATGCCCAGATACAATCTGGAGGAAACTGACAGAAAAGCGCTCACTGCTTATTTAATCCAGTTGTCGGCACAATGGTCACCGGGCGTTACTGAAACCTTGATACGCTTCGCCACAGTGATCACTCCGGAAGTCGATCCTGTGCAACGCAAGGCGTTCATCGACATGATGCGAACCATCGTGCAACAGAAAAATGGTAGTACTCTGTTACCAAACATCCAGCACACCCGTCACCATATGACTTCTGCTGCTGAATTGATACTGGGAACGGAACGAAAGTGGGAATTGGATATTTGGGAGTTGCAAGGTGAATCTGACACCTGGGGCAAACAGTTGACAGAGCACTATCAAAAACAGCCGGTATTTGCCTTGCTTTCCGGGTTGTCACATTCAACCTGGCAGCCTGTGCATGATTTTTGTGATCAAGAAAAAGTGCCTTGCTGGTTTCCGAGCGTGGATGTGGCATCCAAAACCCAATCGCAATACGCATTCTATTTTTCCGGAGGGGTGACGCTGGAGGCGGACGTGCTTGCTCGTCATTTTCTTGAAAGAAAAAAATTACCCAAACATCTGATCCAGATTTATCGTGATGATCAAGTGGGGCGCGCAGCGAAACAAGAATTGGCACACGCGCTGGAAGGCACTGCAATTAAAGTTGAAAACCGCGCACTGAATACTACACCTTCGTTAGTCGTATCATTCAAACATTCTCTGGCAGGCATTAAGTCGGGCGACGCGGTGATGTTCTGGTTGCGCGATGACGACATTAAAGAATTGGGGAATTTAAAACCGCTGGCAGGCGTCAACTATAATTTTTCAGCGAGACTCGCGCAGCCTGAAAATACAACGCTCAATAAAAAATGGAAAGCTAGCTCTCACTTTGTTTATCTATATGAATTACCCGAGAACCGAAAATTGAATCTGGATTACTTCCATGTATGGATGAATTCGCGGCACTTCGTCACGGTTGATGAACCGATGCAGACGGAAGTTTTTTTTGCCACAAACTTCATGACCGATACCCTATCGGAAATGTTGAATAATCTTTACCGAGATTATTTGCTTGAGCGTTCTGAAACGATGATAAACAAACGCGAGGGAGTTAAATCGGAACAGGAAACCAGAGATCGAGTTGCTTTGGGGAATAAAGGAGATTTGGAAAGACGCTTCGGTAATGAATTTATAGACGAAAGTCAACGAATTCAGGTCGTGAAACAAAATAATAGTTCCCCGGTTTCGCATGGTACGACGATGTATCCCCACTTGAGTCTAGGACCAGATCAACGCTTCGCTTCCAAGGGGGGTTACATCGTCAAGTTTGGTGGTATGGACGGGAATACTTTAATCGACGAAAGTGGCTGGATCGTTCCTTAAGTCAGAGTTGTAAGTGTTGCGCACTTTTTTAAAACGCCACTGAATGACAAAACTATATGGCTCCGGTTTTACCGGAGCTTTTTGTTTACATAAACGTAGTGAAAGTTGACTAGCAGGTAGAAGCGGAAGTCAAAATATCAAATCAAGTTGATTGTATAATTGCATCGAGAGATAAAGTAAGGGAACTGGGATGATTTTAGTAACAGGTGGTGCAGGTTTCATCGGATCGAATTTTGTGCTGGATTGGCTAGCCCAAGCAAACGAGTCGGTGATCAATTTAGATGCGCTCACCTATGCGGGAAATCTGGAAAATCTGGATTCACTCAAAGGAGATGCCCGCCATATCTTTGTAAAGGGTGATATCGGTGATCGAACTTTGGTTGATGAATTACTTGCCAAATATCAACCCCGTGCCATCGTTAATTTTGCCGCAGAGAGCCATGTGGATCGTTCGATTCACGGGCCAGGCGAATTCATCCAAACCAATATCGTCGGCACATTCAATCTGCTGGAATCGGTTCGCGCACATTGGTCAAAGCTTGCCGATAAGGAAAAAACGGATTTTCGCTTTCTCCATGTTTCAACGGATGAGGTTTATGGATCACTGAGTAAAGATGATCCGGCCTTTAGCGAAACCAACCGTTACGAACCCAATAGCCCGTATTCTGCCAGCAAGGCCGCGAGTGACCACTTAGTGCGCGCCTATCATCACACCTATGGTTTGCCGGTGCTCACCACCAATTGTTCAAATAACTACGGCCCGTATCATTTCCCGGAAAAACTTATTCCACTCATGATCGTGAATTCGCTGGCAGGTAAACCGCTGCCGGTCTACGGAGATGGACAACAGATTCGTGATTGGCTCTACGTGAAAGACCACTGCAGCGCGATTCGCCGTGTTTTGGAAATCGGCAAACTGGGCGAAACCTACAATGTCGGCGGCTGGAATGAACAAGCCAATCTCAACATCGTGCACATCGTGTGTGATTTGCTGGACGAACTGCGCCCGAAGGATGACGGAAACTCCTATCGTGAGCAAATCACCTATGTAACAGATCGCCCGGGACATGATCGACGCTATGCCATTGATGCACGCAAAATAGAACGTGAACTGGGATGGAATCCGGCTGAAACCTTTGAAACAGGTATTCGTAAAACCGTGCAGTGGTATCTGGATAATCAAAGCTGGGTCAATAACGTGCTGTCAGGCAATTATCGTCAGTGGATCGAAAAAAATTACGCGGGACGAAGCGAATGAAGATTTTACTTTTTGGTAAAGGCGGCCAAGTCGGTTGGGAATTGCAACGCAGTCTGGCACCCTTAGGAGAGGTAGTTGCCGTCGATTTCGACAGCAAAGAACTGTGCGGAGACTTCACCCATGTTGAGGGGCTGGCTCAGACAATTCGAACTGTGGCGCCGGATGTAATCGTGAATGCGGCTGCGCATACGGCGGTGGATAAAGCCGAAAGTGAGCCTGAGTTAGTACGTACCATCAATGCGTTGGCGCCAGCCGTACTGGCTCAGGAAGCAAAACGAAGCAATGCTTGGTTAATCCATTATTCAACGGATTACGTGTTTGATGGCACGGGCGACAAGGCTTGGGTCGAAACAGATCAAACAGCGCCGCTCAACATCTACGGCAAGACAAAACTGGAAGGCGAACAACTCATTCAACAATCAGGCTGCAGACATTTGATATTTCGCACCAGTTGGGTCTATGGCGCACGCGGAGGCAATTTTGCCAAAACGATGCTGAAGCTGGCTCAGGAAAGAGAGAGCTTGAAAGTGATCAATGATCAAATCGGTGCGCCTACCGGTGCGGACTTGCTCGCAGACATAACCGCGCATGCGATTCAAGCAACACGACACAATCCCGAGGTGTCAGGCTTGTATCATTTGGTTGCGGCGGGTGAAACCTCTTGGCATGGCTATGCCAGTTTTGTATTGGAATATGCACAGAAAGCTGGCATGGCGCTAAAAGTCACGCCTGATAAAATATTACCTGTATCCAGCAGTGCATTTCAAACGGCTGCGATCAGACCGCATAATTCAAGAATGAAAACGGATAAATTGAAAAATACGTTTGGCTTGAAATTACCGAATTGGGAAGTGGGCGTCGCGAGAATGTTGACTGAGGTTCTGGAAAAAGGAACCTAAATTGGATAATTACAGTAGCAAGTGGCAAGGAGCCAATCCTGTTTGTAGAGTGAGTTCACTCCCTCCCCAACCCTCCCCCGGTGGGAGAGGGAGCCAAGTACTGTAAAATTTTGCAGCGGCAAATAAATTCTACTTTGTCCAAATGCGCAACGAATCAACTCCCTCTCCCACCGGGGGAGGGTTGGGGAGGGGGTAA
>CAIRAO010000295.1 GCA_903876625.1 uncultured Gallionellaceae bacterium
GAGAGTTTAATCTCTGAAGTTGAGATCATCTGAATGTTGATACCTTCTTCCGCGATCGTTCGGAACATTTTACTGGCAATGCCAACATGGGAACGCATGCCCACGCCAACAACTGAAACCTTTGCCGTTTTGTTATCGCCGATTACATCACGTGCACCGATATGCGGTTGAACTTGATTCTTGAGGATATCCATTGTCTTGGCGAACTCGTTTCGGTTCACCGTGAAGGAAAAGTCAGTCGAGCCGTCCA
Source organism: uncultured Gallionellaceae bacterium (assembly GCA_903876625.1). Lineage (GTDB taxonomy): Bacteria > Pseudomonadota > Gammaproteobacteria > Burkholderiales > Gallionellaceae > PALSA-1006. The sequence goes on from CAIRAO010000295.1 coordinate 251, forward strand.
CGCCGACGTTCTGGATGATCATGTCGACGTCGATATTGGCTTCACTTACCGGGCCGAGTATCTGATAGGCGATGCCGGGCTTATCCGGTACGCCGCGCACAGTGATTTTGGCTTCGTCGCGGTTGAATGCGATACCTGAAATGATGGCTTGTTCCATTTTATCGTTTTCCTCAAAAGTGATCAGTGTGCCTTCGCCTTCTTCAGTAAAACTGGAGAGAACACGAAGTTTGACTTTATATTTTCCGGCGAATTCGACCGAGCGTATTTGCAATACTTTAGAGCCCAGACTGGCCATTTCCAGCATTTCTTCAAATGTGATGCTTTTCAGGCGGCGGGCCTCCGGAACCAAGCGCGGGTCAGTGGTGTAAACACCGTCAACATCAGTGTATATCTGGCATTCGTCGGCACGCAAAGCCGCTGCGATCGCAACGCCAGTGGTGTCGGAGCCACCACGACCTAATGTAGTAATATTGCCCTGTTCATCCATTCCTTGGAATCCGGCCACAACGACAACAAAGTCATTTGCCAGATCGGTGCGAATGTTTTCTTCGTCAATGCTGGCGATACGGGCTTTGGTGAAAGAGCTATCTGTGTGAATTTTGACCTGCGCGCCCGTGTAGCTTCTTGCTTTTAAACCGATATCCATCAATGCCATCGCCACTAAGCCGATGGTGACCTGTTCACCGGTGGAAATAACGACGTCCAGTTCACGCGGATCAGGATGTTTCTGAATCTGGTGAGCCAGAGCAATAAGCTTGTTAGTCTCGCCGCTCATGGCCGAAACCACGACCACTACTTGATGACCTTGTGCCTTGTATTTTGCCACGCGTTGCGCAACATTCTTGATGCGCTCGGGACTGCCGACAGAAGTGCCGCCGTATTTTTGAACAATCAGTGCCACGGTTATTATGCTCGTCTTAAAATGAGCTGCGAATTCTACCTCAACATGCAGCAAAAAACGAGGGCGGCGATTCCTCTGGTAAACTCAAGCTCCTAAATTTGGATTCTACTAATTATGCCTAGAATCATTCAGCGCAGCTACCCGGATGGTGCTGCGCAACACCTAACAAAGGCAGGCTTCGCCCCTCTATTGGCGCGTATTTATGCGGCGCGTGGTATTGAAAACAAAGAGCAGCTTGATACCGACATAAAGCGTTTGTTGCCACATACGTTGCTGAAAAATACCGGACAGATGGCGGGGTTATTGGCCGACGCCATCGCCGAACACAAAAAAATTCTGGTGGTGGCAGACTATGACTGCGATGGCGCAACAGCTTGTGCCGTAGCGGTTCTTGGCTTGAGTGCGCTCGGTGCGCAAGTGGACTTTATCGTGCCGAATCGATTCGAATACGGATACGGTCTGACTCCGGAGATAGTGCGTTTGGCTGCACAATCCAAGCCTGATTTTCTGCTCACGGTAGACAACGGTATTTCCAGCGTTGAAGGTGTGGAGGAGGCCAAACGTTTGGGTATTCACGTGCTGGTGACGGATCACCACTTGCCCGGCGATACCTTGCCGGACGCACTGTGTATCGTGAACCCGAATCAATCAGGTTGCACTTTCCCCAGCAAAAATCTGGCGGGTGTGGGCGTGATGTTTTATGTGCTGATGGCGTTGCGGGCAGAGATGCGTGAACGAGGTTCGTTCTCGAACGAAGGGACAACCCCCTCCCCCGGTGGGAGAGGGGGGCCGAATCTTGGCAATTTGCTGGATCTCGTTGCTTTAGGCACGGTAGCAGATGTGGTGAAATTAGACGACAACAATCGCATTCTCGTTCAGCAAGGTTTACAAAGAATACGAGCGGGTCGAGCCAGCAAGGGAATTGAGGCGCTGTTGCAAATAGCCCGCAAATCAGCGCCAAAAACATCTGCCTATGAATTGGGTTTTGTAGTGGGGCCGCGCTTGAATGCGGCCGGACGTTTGGAAGACATGAGTCTGGGGATTCGGTGTCTGCTCACAGACGATGCCACAGAAGCCAACGAAATTGCGGCCAAACTGGATGTGCTTAATCGCGAACGGCGGAGCATTGAGGCCGAGATGCAAGAGGCTGCACTCTTCGCGTTGGAACAGACCGATCCGGCGGACGGATACAGCTTGGTGCTGTTTGATGAAACTTGGCATCAGGGAGTGATAGGAATTCTTGCTTCCAGACTCAAAGACAAATTCCACCGTCCGGTAATAGCATTCGCCCGATCTTCAAATGGCGAAATAAAAGGCTCCGGGCGCAGCATTGCCGGACTACATCTTAGGGACGCACTGGATCTGGTGGCCAAGCGTCACCCACATGTACTGCAAAAATTTGGCGGCCATGCGATGGCTGCGGGGATGACTCTGCGTGAAGAACACTTCGGTGAGTTTCAGCGAGCCTTTGAAACTGTTGCTCAAACTTTACTTTCGCCCAATGATTTGGAAACAGTGATCGAAACCGATGGTGAATTAGAGCCGTGTGATTTTTCGCTGGACATTGCACGCGTGCTGGAGCAACAAGTATGGGGGCAGGGTTTTTCTGAGCCATTATTGCACGGAGATTTTCGCGTGCAAGCGCAGCGCATCGTCGGTGAAAAACACCTCAAACTCACTCTTGCTTCAGCGTCAACTAGTTTTGAAGCAATACATTTCTTCTCCACTGATCCCTTACCGAAAGAAATTCGCGCGGTGTATAGCTTGGGCGTCAACGAATTCAATGGTCGTGTAAGTTTGCAGCTTATAGTGAAACATTGGGAAGCAATCTAACGTGCATGGCAAGTCACCAGAAAATCAAATCCCCCCTCCGCCGGGTGCCCGGCCAAAAGATTTTCGGATTCGCTCCACCCCCTTTTTCAAAGTGGGGAATATCCCACTTTGAAAAAGGGGGGCTAGGGGGGATTTGAAGTTGTTTCATGTTAACGAGCCAGCGCTTAAAAAGCTTTACCCCATTTCACCATGTATAATCTCGCCCCTTAAAAGAAATTGTAAAACATCATGGAAGCCGAACAACTCAACGCCCTCACTAACAAGATTCAGGACCTGCGTAACCGCAACATCGAATTACGGAGGTATCTTTGACTACGATGGCAAGCAAGAACGCCTCGCCGAAGTCGTCGTATTAGCCGAAGACCCCGCAGTCTGGCAGGACAGCAAACGCTCGCAGGATTTGGGACGCGAGCGCAAGATGCTTGAAGGCGTGGTGCTCAATCTGCAAAAAGTCGAAAGCGCGCTTAACGACGCGGGTGAGTTGGTTGAAATGGCACTGGCGGAGAATGACGACGAAAGTCTGCATAGTGTTATCAGCGACATCGAAGTAACCGAAAAACTGGTAGCCGACATGGAGTTCCGCCGCATGTTTTCCGGCGAACTTGACGCCAACAATTGCTTCCTCGATATTCAAGCCGGTTCCGGCGGTACTGAAGCGCAGGACTGGGGCGCGATGTTACTGCGCATGTATCTGCGCTACTGCGAACGCAAAGGATATCAAGTCGAGATCATGGAACAATCCGACGGCGAAGTCGCCGGTATCAAAGGTGCGTCCATCAAGGTAACAGGTGAGTATGCGTATGGTCATCTGCGCACCGAATCGGGCGTGCATCGACTGGTGCGCAAATCACCGTTTGATTCCGGCAATCGTCGCCACACTTCTTTTTCCAGCGTGTTCGTCTATCCCGAAGTGGATGACTCTATCGAAGTCGACATTAATCCCGCCGATTTGCGCGTGGATACTTATCGTGCTTCCGGTGCCGGTGGACAGCACATCAACAAAACCGACTCGGCGGTGCGTATCACCCACATCCCCACCAACATCGTGGTGCAATGCCAGAGCGACCGCTCGCAACACCGCAACCGCGCAGAAGCGATGGCGATGTTGAAATCGCGTTTGTACGAAGCCGAATTACGCAAGCGCCAATCTGCACAACAAGCGCTGGAAGACTCCAAGACCGACATCGGCTGGGGACACCAGATTCGCAGCTACGTACTTGATCAGTCACGCATCAAGGATTTGCGCACCAACTACGAAGTCGGTAACACACAGGGTATGCTGGATGGTGATCTGGATGGTTTTATTTCGGCTAGTTTGAAGCAAGGGGTTTGAAGCTAGAGGTATCCGGTAGATATCATGTTTCAGCTAACTTCTGAAGAGTTCACTGATTTGAGATACCAAATTGGTATTTCAAACTTGAAGTCATAAATTGTGACCACATCCCCAAACTGAAGTTTTCGCAGCCATGAAAAGAAACGCCCATCAGTTTTGCCTAGTGGTTGAACAAATGAAGCTGATACTTTGGACTATGGATAACTATAGAAGTCACCTGAGCTTAACCCGCAATGAGAACAACTCACTCAGAGACTCTTCGCTAGTCAATCGCCAAGGATAGCCGTGATTACGAACCTTCCCTCCTTTTTCAGACATCAGAAATTCGAACACGATTCGTTTTGACTGAACAAGGTCGTTGAAGCGTTGAATTGACGGTCGCTCGCAGTAAATCAGTTCCTTGTAGTGAAATCGTTGTCGACCGGCTGTGGTGCGAACATCTGCCTTAATGAAGACTGCGCGTGAATGCTTTTCACGAAGTCGTCCTTCAAGCACCCCGAAGGGCCAGTAACCAAATCGTAAAATTCCTTACAAGAGATCAATCTGTTCAGGTGTGGCCGATGGGTCAAGTGATAACCCGATGTTGTTAACGGTGGTAGTCACTTGGGAATAGCAGGCATAACGTCCATGCTCATCCGGCTGACCAATTAGACGTATCCGCTCAAGCCCCGTTAATTTTTCCTCCCAGCTCGGTGCTTGCTGGAACAAGTTTATTTTTCCGGCATGTCCGCCATTTTCTTTGACTTGTTTGCACTTGACTTCAATATCCCTGAAATTGGCACGTTTATCATTGTTTTCCTTGATTCCAAATCTATGAAGCTGTGCCGGGTTGATGAGCAGCTTGGAATAGACGAGAAATTTTGTTCAGTTGCCTTTTTAGTCCAATAGGCGTCAACGAGCTTAATCGACTTGGAACTCGAAAATCGACATTAATCCCTTGATGAGATTTTTCTGTTACCAAGTAGCATATTCGATTAACAAAATGGTATCCGGGAATAATCCATTGGTCGTCGCCTGAACCACCCTCTACCACCGTCCACAAATAAGAGGCATCCAATTTTTTGACTGTATCTAGGTCTTTGCCGAATGTTTCCAAACCCAACTCACCCCAAATGTCGTGGCATGCATCAGGGTGGCGATAGGGTTTGAAATACTCATAGAAAGCGTCTTCGTGAAGCACGACTGGAGTAATCATAAGCACCACCTTTCCGGGTAGAAGTTTATCGGCCTGCGGCATCAATAAATATCTCGTTGCGATGGCGAGAAAGAAAAACGATGCTCGGTATAAATTTTTCCGGCAACTCAATCCTGCGCCCTTCCAATGGCAGAAATATCTGGGCAACAAAGGCATCATCATTCTGCTTTAGTTGCTTCGACAATATTACCTCAAAGCCATCAGAAATCGTTATCAACCCACGATCAAACGCTTTGTCGTGAATGGCAGAAAGACACAGGCCATTGCTGGGATTAAGTCGATTTGCTTTGTCATTACTCCACGGCACGATGTGGCTTGCCGTCAGTAAGCGCGCATCCGAAAGGCCAGATATGCAACAACGTCCCCGATAACTGCTTAATACCGCGCGCCGGAAGAAGTGTTGTTTAACCCGCTGTTCGGTCATCACTCGCTTCGTTTCGCCAGTAAAGTCTTGGAGCTCATCTTGCTCGGCAATGTCCAATTCAACAACAGGTTCAGTTCCTGCATCTTTACGTAGTTGAGCGTTTAACAGAGTGCATTCAAGCGCAAGCTTTTCCCAGTCGGCATGGAATTCGGCCCAAACTTCTTTGTCGAGCGAGCCAGCATTACCCAAACCAGCCCGACCTTTACTGGTGATTGCCGGATCAAGGCTGGCAAAATTCACAAGCTTCATTGCTACCGCTCCGGGTGTTCGTCCAATCAGTTTGGCAAGCAGGATAATTTCGGGATTTCGACTGTGCAACCTTCCAAAAGGAAGTTGGCAGTAAAGATGAAATGCGAGCTTGAGTTGTTCTTTCGTCCAGCGATTTGTAGCCATAATGTCTTTCGGCACTGAATCGGTTCACACCGCTTGTGCCTTCTCTCCAAAGTTGAGTTGCGACACCATCAGTTTAGCCGCATATTCGATAAGCGGCACAACTGATGCCTGAGAAAATAATTTGTACGCCTGTGTATTTGACACCGGAATCTTGAACGTGTCGGGGTAGCCCATCAACCGCGCACATTCTCTGGGCGTCAGTCGGCGCGGGTTATTGCGCGTGCCTTGATAGACGAGAATTTCCGATCCGTCCTTGTAGTAGCGCGCGGATAAAGTGCGCGTCACGTCTCCGGGTTTGACCAAGCCAAAGCCGAAGCCGTTCCCCTTTGCTTTGTGCTTCGCGGCGTAATTTTGCAAGTAAAGCCAAAGGTTGTCGGTGAGTGTGTATTTATTCAACTGGCGCTGTTTATTGTGGTCGAAGAATCTTCCTTCGTCCCACGGCAAAACAGGCTCGCTGCCGTCGGTGCGATGCAGGATGTCTTTGAGTTTTCGCTCGCCTTTTGGTGGCAGGGGCAAGGCATCGAAATCGAATGCAATTGGTTCGCGAAAGCCGACAATCAGAATGCGCTCGCGGTGTTGTGGGACGAAGTGTGCGCCGTCAATGACGCGATAGTGGATGTGGTAGCTGAGGTCATTGGTTAAGGTTCGGCGAATGACATCGTAGGTGCGGCCTTTGTCATGGGAGACGAGGTTTTTGACGTTTTCCAGCAGGAAGGCGCGCGGGCGTTTTTCTTCGATGATGCGCGCCACGTCAAAGAACAGGGTGCCCTGCGTTTCGCAGGCGAAACCGTGCGCCTTGCCCAGCGCATTTTTCTTTGATACTCCTGCTATAGAAAAAGGTTGGCAGGGGAATCCGGCCAACAACACATCGTGATCGGGAATGTCGGCAGCTTGCACTTGGGTGATGTCTCCCGCAATGGGGTGTCCATCGCGGAAGTTTTCGGCGTAGGTTTTCTGCGCGTAGGTGTCCCATTCGCTGGTGAAAACACAACGACCACCGATTTGTTCAAACGCTTTGCGCAGGCCACCGATGCCAGCGAATAAGTCGATGAAATCGAAAGCGCCTTTGGGCCTGTCGTCCCAGAATGGCAACAATTGCTGCAATGCGTGAGCCAGATAGGCGGGAGGGGGCGTTTGTCTGGTTTCCCATCTTCTAATGGTGCGTCCATCAATGTCTAAATATTTGGCTAGGGCTGCCTGTGTATGGTGTTTGCGGGCCTCGTCCAGATAGGAAAGCACCGTGTCTCGATCGTTGACTAAGGTGAGAGTGGCATTCATGGTTGTTTAGTGTTCTAAAGTGATCTGGGAACTTTTGCGGACAATATGTCATTTGTTATGCCCATTCAAGATTTCCATTTGTAACCGACTTGCTGACGGCAACGAACTGGGATTACTTGCCCAAGCGGCATGCTTTGTTAACATAGATAAATGGCAGACATCTGGAGCAAACAGAAAAGGTCGGAAGTAATGTCACTAATCCGCTCGCGCGGAAACAAAGCGACGGAATTGCGCCTGATTGAGATTTTTCGTGAGTTCCATATTGCCGGCTGGCGGCGCAACCAGCCGCTGTTTGGCAAGTCCGATTTCTCCTTTGGGCGCGAGCGGGTTGTCGTTTTTGTGTACGGGTGTTTCTGGCATGGTTGAGGACTCATGATCTATGCAATTCAATGAAAAAACAGACGAAGAACGTGCTGAAACAAAACGCTTGCTGGAGGCAAAGGATGCCATAGAAAAACGCGATGATGACGAAGATGAGGTGATGATGGTCGCGCTTATCAAGATTCGTCAACACTTGTGGATTTAACTTTCCATTGTTTGTGCTAGCATCCTTTCGCGAAATTATTTCTGACTCGTAAATGAACTACGACTACCTTTGCCAACTGCGCAGCAACCATCCGGCTTGGCATTTGCTCAGGCTGGATACCGCGCCGCTTATCGCAGGTTTTTTGCATCATGCTTTTATCCGCCCAAATAAACGCGCCATTCGCCAGAAAGAGCTGGTTTCGGCTTTGGACGATTACCTTTATGACCTGCACCAGTCATACGGGGAAAAGATTTATCCCCGTACTGCGAAAGAATACCTCGATATCTGGGCGCATGCTGATTTTTCTTTTTTGCGCAAATACTACCCACCTCAAGAGGACGAAGCAGAGTACGACTTGTCTGCGGCAACGGAAAAAGCGCTAGAATGGCTGAACAGTTTGCGCGAGAAGCAATTCGTTGGGACTGAATCGCGCCTGTTGACGATATTCGAGTTGTTGCGCAATTTGGTACACGAAACTGAAAGCGATGCGGAAACACGGATTGCCGAATTAAGTAAGCGCAAATCGGAAATTGAGGAAGAAATTTCCCGCTTGCAGGCGGGCGACGCGCCACTGTATTTTCCCACCCCAACACAAGTTAAGGAGCGTTATTTTCAGATAGAAGAAACAGCCCGCCACCTGCTTTCAGATTTTCGTCAGGTCGAAGCCAACTTTCGCCATCTGGATCAAAAAACCCGTGAACGCATCGCGCTGGCAGATAAACCGAAAGCCGAATTGTTAGCGGAAATATTTGGTGAGCAGGATGCGATTAGCCTGTCCGACCAAGGGCGTAGCTTTGAAGCATTCTGGACCTTTCTGATGTCCCTGGAACGGCGCGAAGAATTGCAAATTCTCTTGTCACAAGCATTGGACTTACCGGAAATTTCAGGCATGACTTCAGATCGCTGGTTGGCCGATTACCGCTTCCATCTTTCCGAAGCAGGCGAAAAAGTTCAGCGTACCGCCGCGCAATTGGTAGAACAACTGCGTCGCTTTCTGGACAGCCAGATGTGGCTGGAAAACAAACGTATTGCCGAGTTGGTCCGCGACATCGAAAAGCAGTCTCTCGCCATCAAACACAATCCGCCCAAGCAAATCGACTTTACCACTTTGCCCGAACCCAAGATCGAAATCACTATTCCTTTTACACGCAGTCTGTTTTCACCCCCGCGCAAAATCCGCATGACCGATGCCGCGCCGCAACTTGGCGAGGGAGAATTCTCCGCAGATGTACTGTTCAGCCAGCATTATGTGGACGAAGCTCTCCTGCGCAACCATATTGCGCGAATGCTTTCGGAAAATAATCAGGTAGCCTTGTCCGACATCGTTGAAAAATATCCCATTACGCGCGGCATGGCAGAAATCGTCACCTACATCAACATGGCGAACCGCGAAGAAAAATCGACTCTCAATGAAAATCAACGCCAGCAAATTCTCTGGCATGATGCGGAAGGCAGAGAACGCTACGCCGATATTCCGCTAGTCATCTTTACCCGATAACTAACTGTGCCAACGCAAAAACGGGCGTGCGTCAATAAGGTGAACGTCAGCATTGATCAGTACAATTTGGCAAAAATAAGTTATGGGTTGTGGCATGAACCGAATTTCAAGCAGTGGAAGTTCAATGTTCGCTCCCCGTCACATTGCTGTCCGTCGAAATTGCGATGCCAAACAGGATAAATTGCCTTGGAGATGCCTTAAAAAATATACACCGTTTTTATATCCAGCGTGAAATAATTTCTCTACTAAGCTCCACGAATTTAGGCAGAGAAATGACCAAAACGCACGAACCCGAAACTCCCGCTTCATCCAGCTTGTCTCAATACTTGCTTGCAATACTGGCCTGCATCTTTACGACCATCATTACTCAGCCGCTACTGGATATAGTTGATCTAGCCAATATCGTTATGCTGTTCCTGCTTACGGTGGTTATTGTCGCCGTGTGGCTTGGACGCAAACCTGCCATTACCGCATCGCTTTTTAGCATCGCGCTGTTCGACTTTTTCTTCGTGCCGCCAAGATTTTCGTTTTCAGTCAACGATGCACAGTATTTGATTACCTTTGGCGTAATGTTGATGGTCGCGCTTATCATCGGCCATCTAACCACGGGTTTGCGCCAGAGTGCCATCGATGCGAGTGAACGCGAAAAGCGGACGCAGGAACTGTATTTTCTGGCGCAGCAACTGGCCGGTACGATGACAGTAGAACAAGCCATAATTGAAACAAATAAGTTTGTCAGCTCAGATATGAAGTTTGATATGCGCATATTGGTGCCTGCGAACGATGAGGAATTGATTGCGCCATCGGGTATGCAAGCAGCCATCAGCGGGATGGAAATGTTGTTTGCGCGCTCTGTCTTTACATCAAACCAGGCTGTCGAACTCGACGATGAGTCTCCCGCTACATTGTTGTTGCCACTGCCCGGTGTGACACGGCCGCGCGGAGTTATGCTGGTGAGTGCCGGAATGGATAGGCTGCGTCAGCAACGTGCGCTGATGGAAGCTGTGGCGTCATTACTGGCGACTGCGTTGGATCGCTTGCATTTCGTCGAGGTAGCCCAGCAAAACAGGATGCAGATGCTGAGCGAGCGCCTGCGCAGCTCGATTCTGGCAGCGCTGTCGCACGATGTGCGTACTCCTTTGACTGTACTCTATGGTTTGGCAGACACGCTTGCCTTGCAGCAAAATGACTTACCGGAACCTCTGAGGCATACGGCTTGTGCGATTCGCGATCAGGCCATGCGCCTGAACAATATGGTGAGCAATCTGCTCGACATGGCGCGGTTGCATGCCGGGCAAATTCAGTTGCGCAAGGAATGGCAGCCGATAGAAGAGGTGATCGGAGCCAGCATCAAATTATCTGGAAGCGCTTTCCAAGGTCATGTAGTCAAGGTTCATCTGGCTGATGAATTACAGTTGCTGGAATTCGACGCGGTGCTGTTAGAGCGTGTATTTTGCAATCTGATCGAAAATGCCGCCAAATATTCTCCTCCGAATTCCCAAATTGATGTTTCGGTGGATAGCAATGACGCCGAAACGATCATCACTGTTTGCAATTCGGGAAAAGGGTTTCCTGAAGACAGGCTGACGCAGGTGTTTGAACTCTTCGAACGCGGCAATCCGGAAAGCAGTGTGACCGGTATGGGCATGGGACTGGCAATCTGTCGTGCGGTGATTGAAGCGCACGACGGAGAAATATCAGCCGGCAACCCTGCCTCAGGCGGTTCATGCGTCCGTTTCACCTTGCCGCTGGGCGAGCCACCTTCCATTGAGCCTGAAAAGGAGGGCGAGGCATGAGCGCACCAGAGTTGACTATATTACTGATTGAGGATGAACGGGAAATTCGTCGTTTTGTGCGACAAGCGCTGGAAAGAGAGAACTGCAAAGTGCGTGAAGCTGCAACCATGACGCAAGGGTTGAGTGATGTTGAGGCTTACAAGCCACAGTTGGTTATTCTTGACCTTGGACTACCGGACGGCGACGGCGTAGATTTTGTCCGGAGTCTGCGCAGTTGGTCCAACATTCCCGTACTTGTGTTATCTGCACGCTCTACCGAGCACGACAAGATCGCAGTTTTGGATGTTGGGGCCGACGATTATCTGACCAAGCCGTTCCTGATTGGAGAATTGTTGGCGCGGGTGCGAGCAGCGTTGCGGCGCAGTCGTTCAGGCAACATGCACGAATCTCCGGTTGTCAACTTCGGCACCGTCGAGGTTGATTTGTCCCGCCACGCGGTTAGCAAAAACGGACTGTCAATCCGCCTGACTGCAATTGAATTCAAATTGCTGGCCGTGCTGCTTGCCAATGCGGGACGCGTGATGACGCACCGGCAATTATTGCGTGATGTATGGGGTGCCTCGCATATTGAAAAAAGTCATTACCTGCGGATTTACATTGCCCACTTGAGGCAAAAACTCGAAGACGACCCGACCCAGCCAGCCCATTTGCAGACGGAGATCGGCATTGGTTACCGCTTCCAGCCCTAACTCAAGCGGAATATTCAGGAGAAAAATGATGCAACAAGAATCGGTCCAACCATCCAAGCAAAAACTGGCAACCTTAACTGTCGCTGCCATCGGTGTGGTATTCGGGGATATTGGCACCAGCCCACTCTATGCGCTGCAAACAACTTTTACCAGTACCAGCAGTTATTCCTTGCCTCTCGTGGAAAGCAATATCCTGGGTGTACTTTCTGTCATGTTCTGGACCATCATGCTGCTGGTATCACTGAAGTACGTCGCCGTCATGATGCGAGCGGACAACCACGGCGAAGGCGGCTCGATGGCCTTGCTGGCGCTGGTCAGTGATCTAACAGAGCACAGTCCAAAAATAAAATGGATCATCACAGCCCTCGGCGTTTTTGCTGCCGCACTGTTTTATGGCGATGGCATGATTACTCCCGCCATTTCCGTGCTGTCAGCAGTCGAAGGATTGGACCTGGTCTCGCATCAGTTCAAGACTTATATCCTGCCTGTCACCTTTGTCGTGTTAACCGCACTATTCTTTTTTCAGAAGCGCGGCACTGGCATGGTAGGTATGGCGTTCGGGCCCATCATGGTATTCTGGTTCGCCTGCATTGGAGTGCTGGGGTTGATATCCATTGTGCAGAACCCGCAAGTATTGCTTGCACTGAACCCACTTTACGCTTACCACTTTCTCACGCTTGATCCCAAGTTGTCCTTCCTGGCGCTGGGCTCTATCGTACTCGCCATTACAGGCGGTGAAGCCTTGTATGCCGATATGGGGCATTTCGGAAAACATTCGATCAGGTTAGCGTGGTACTACTTTGTGCTGCCTGCGCTTGTGCTGAATTATTTTGGCCAAGGCGCGCTATTGCTGCGCAATCCCCAAGCTCTCGAGAACCCGTTCTACTTGCTTGCTCCCGTATGGGCATTAGTACCCATGGTCCTACTCGCCACCGCCGCTACCGTGATCGCCTCGCAGGCTGTGATCTCCGGTGCATTTTCGATAGCGAGCCAATCTGTACAAATGGGCTTTCTGCCTCGAGTGGAAATTTGCCATACCTCTGGCAAGGCGCAAGGGCAAATTTATGTGCCATTTACCAACTGGACTTTATACTTGGCGGTCATTTTTCTGGTATTCACCTTCCAAAGTTCTAGCAGTCTGGCGGCAGCCTACGGCGTCGCTGTCACCGGCACCATGACCATCACCACGATCATGGCTGCTTTCGTGATGGTACGGTTGTGGCAGTGGCCGCTGCTCGTTTCAATACCGCTGATCACCATCCTGTTGCTTACGGATATGACCTATTTTGCCGCCAACGCAATCAAGATTCCTCAAGGCGGGTGGTTTCCGTTGGGCATTGCGCTCATTTCTTTTACCGCGTTAATGACTTGGAAGCGCGGGCGAAAATTATTACTCGATGAGATCGGGCGTCAGTCTGTGCCCATCCAAGTGATTCTGGATGATGCCGATAACGTTAACCGGGTTGAAGGTACCGCAGTCTTCCTGACTGGCATCGGCGAAGGTACGCCTTCCGCATTGCTGCATAATCTAAAGCACAATAAGGTGTTGCATGAACGCAACATCCTGCTTACTGTGATCGTCGAAGAAAAGCCTTATGTCACCAAAGGCAACCGTCTGCTGGTTGACGATATGGGCAAGGGATTTTATCGAGTTCGGGTTTTTTACGGTTTTATGGAACACCCCGACCTTCCAGATGCGCTGAATCAGTGTGCCCACTGGGGATTGCATTTTGACATGATGGATACATCGTTCTTTATTTCGAGAGCTATGATTGTGCTTGGCCCCCATCCGGGCATGATGAAATGGCGGAAGAGATTATTCTTTTCATTAACCAAAAATGCAATGAGCGCGGCGGACTTCTTCAAAATCCCTACCAACCGCGTGATAGAGATGGGTAAGCGAATAGAAATATAACCAGACAATTTTTTTCGCTAATATTTTGAGATAGGTTGGAATGGAATCAATCCATGAGCCACGTTCAATTGTTGAGCTTCGAGAATGGCGGGTTTGGGGGAGTGAAATATTATAGCCCGTCGTACTTTTTGGCTTATATCCAGTCGGATATTTTAATCCTTGCCAAAATTTGCCAAGCTAACTACACTTGTTTCCATGACAACGATGAATATCGCATTACCGGACAACTGTAAGCTGTTCGTGGATCAGCAAGTTACCACGGCGGGCTATGGTACTTCGAGGGAGTATGTACGCGAGTTTGATTCGTCGCGACCAGGATCGCTCCCGAATGCGCAACCTTTTATTACAAGGTGCGCCGTCCGACTCATCCGGATTCGCGGATGAAAAGTATTTTTCCGACTTGCGTTCCGATATAAAAAACAGCTAAAAAATCAAAATGAAACCTCTCGGTCGTCACCTGCTTGCTGGAGAAGATGGGCAGGAGGCTATCAATTATTTTTTTTCAAAACGAACCTGAATTGGCTTTGGATTTTGTTGATGTATTGGAAAAACTTACTTCCATATTCAACGTCGCCCAACTATCGGTTCACCACGTTAAGAACTCGAACTCAACTTGCCCGGTTTAAGGTTTTGGTAATGCAAACGACTCCGTTATTTGTTATTTTGTGTTGAAACGCCGCCTCAGATTGATTTCTGGCGTGTGTTGCATGTTAGTCGCGATATATAGATGTATTTAAAAAAACCATTCAAATAATATGACCGATTATCCACTATCTCTGCCCGCACTGTTGATCCAGCTGCTCAAAGGTGTGCTTTACCGCGAGCAGATGCCGAATCGCTGGCAAGAGTTGCTGCAACTGGAGAGCCAAGTTCGTGATTATTTGTCGGTGATAGGATTGGAGCTCGACTTGGATGATGCCGAGGGCTATGCGTTTTTGCGTCAGCGGGAAGCTGTGGATAATGAACAACTACCGCGACTGGTAAGCCGTCGCCCCTTGAGTTATGCCGTCAGCTTGCTGTGTGTTTTATTGCGCAAGCGTTTATTGGAAGCAGATGCGGGTAATGGCGAATTGCGTACCATGATCACCCGAACCGAGATTATTGACCGGGTGCGCACTTTTCTGCCGGAAAGCAGCAACGAGGCGAAGATTGAAGAGCAAATTGATACGCATATTCGCAAGGTGGTGGACATGGGTTTTTTGCGCGAGCTGACCGAGCAAAAGGAAACTTACGAAATACGCCGTGTGCTGAAAGCCTTTGTCGATGCCGAATGGCTGGCCGATTTCAACGAGCGTTTGGAGGAGTACCGTAGCCATGCTCTCGATTGATACGGATATGTTCAAGTCACCCGGATTCCGGCTTGAACGCTTTGAAGTATTGAACTGGGGAACATTTAACAAGCGTATCTGGCGCATCGCGAGTAACGGCGAAAATTCGCTACTGACCGGTGATATCGGCTCGGGTAAATCCACGCTGGTGGACGCGCTCACCACACTGCTGGTTCCCGCGCATCGGGTGATCTTCAACAAAGCGGCCGGTGCGGAAACGCGTGAACGCAGTTTGGCTTCTTATGTGCGCGGCTATTATAAAAGCGAAAAAGATGATGAACGACTGGCTTCAAAGTCTGTGGCACTGCGCGGGATTGGCAGTTATTCGGTCATCCTCGGACGTTTTCGTAATGAACATTTCAACGAAACCGTGACCTTGGCGCAGGTGTTCTGGATGAAAGACGAGAAAGGTCAGCCGGAACGCTTCCACATTGTTTCCGAGAACGAACTGACTATCGCGCGGGATATTTCCGGCTTTGGTGAAGATATTCAGGAGCTCAAAAAACGACTGCGCAAAATGACCGGGGTTACACTGCACGACAACTTCCCAGCGTATGGTCAGGATTTTCGGCGTCGCATGGGGTTGGCGGGCGAGCAGGCGTTGGATTTATTTTACCAAACCGTGTCGATGAAGGCGGTATCAAATATTACCGAATTTGTGCGCAATCACATGCTCGAAGACACCGACATCGAGCCGCGCATCACGGCATTGTGCCGCCTGTTCGATAATCTCAACGCTGCACACGAGGCCGTCATTAAAGCGGAAGGGCAAATCGCGCGGCTTACCCCACTGGTGAATAACTGCCGCAGCCACGAAGTGCTGGTTGCCAGCGTGGCTGAATCCGAGCGCTCGCGGGAAGCGCTTTCGGCGTGGATTGCCCGGCGCAAGTGCGGTCTGCTGGAAGAGATGACTGCCCGCTTCGATCTCGAAATTCTGCGCATGGAAGATGAAGCGGGCCAACAGCAAACAGCAATTGACCGCTATCACGAACAGCAGAGCAAACTCAAACAGGCCATTGCCGACAATGGCGGCAGGCGCATTGACGAAATCGCCGGACTGATTTCGAACCTGGAAAAAGAACGCGAGCGGCGCAAAAAAGCTTACGACGAATATGCCGAAGCTTGTCAACAACTGGAATTGCCGCGCGCGCAAAGCCTGGACACTTTTCATGATAACCGCCGCAACGCAGTTGAACTCGAACAAGCACTCGAGCAAAACAAAGCGAAACAGACTGCCGAGCGTGACCGTATCAAAGTTGCCATACATGGGGTCAATGCGAAATGTAACGAGTTGGTTAATGAGATCGCTTCGCTCAAGAAACGTAAATCCAATATTCCAAGCCCGATACTGTGCTTGCGTGAGTCGCTTTGCGAGGTACTGAATATTCCGGAAATCGAATTGCCGTTTGCGGGTGAATTGATTCAGGTGCGTAAAGAAGAAAGTGTTTGGGAAGGAGCTATTGAACGGGTACTGCACGGCTTCGGCTTGTCGCTGCTGGTGGCGGATGCGCACTATTCGGCGGTCTCCGCTTACGTAGATCGTACCCATTTGGCCGGGCGACTAGTGTACTTTCGTACTGCTGCAGAAACGCGACCGCAGGCCGTGTTGGTAGCGCAAAGTTTGGCCAACAAAATTGACATCAAAGCGGATAGCGCGTCTTATCAATGGCTCACCGGTGAGTTGGCGCGCGGCTACGATTATTTGTGCTGCGATAGTCTTGACGAATTTCGCCGTCACCCGAAAGCACTGACCCGTCAGGGACAAGTCAAGGCGGGCGGTGTGCGGCACGAAAAAGATGACCGCAACCGTATTGATGATCGTAGCCGTTACGTGCTGGGCTGGAGTAATGAAGGGAAAATTCGCGCGCTGGAAACCCAGCTCGAACATCATCAGGCCGAAGGCGATACGTTATTAAGTCTGCTGGCGAAAACAGAAGCTGCGTTGAAAGACTTGGACGGGCATCAAGCTGCACTGCTCGAACTGCTGCGCCCGGCCGAATTTGCCGTAATAAACTGGTCGCAAACGGTGGCGCAGATTCATCAGTTGCAAGAGGAGAAGCGCGAGCTTGAACAAAGCTCGGATACCTTGCGTACACTCAACATTAGTCTCGAGGCTGTGACCCTGCAACTTAAAGAATCCAATCAAAAACTGGGTGAGCTACAAACAAAAATCGGCGGCAAGAATACAGAGCGAGGCAATGCGCAATCCGATCTGGTTGATGCCAAAAGCATTCTTGAACAATTGCCCGCAAGTGAGCGCGCTATCTGCTTTCCCGCTCTGGACAAGCAGGCCGCCGAGCCTCTGGAAGGAAAGCTGCAGAATACCCCCAAACAATGCACTGAGGCGGAAACACTGGTACGTAAATGGCTGCAAGGTCAGATCGACAAAGCCCGTAAAAAAGCGGGTGAAATCTCCAGTCTCATCATCGCGGCGATGCAGCAATATATTGCCGCATACCCGGCGGATAGCCGCGAGATCAATACCAGCCTGGATTCCTCTGCTGCCTTTCAACTGATGCTTGATCACCTGATGGCGGAAGACTTGCCGCGTTTTAAAAACAAATTCAAAGAGCTGCTCAATAAAAACACCATCAACGAAGTCGCACTGTTGCAAAACAAGCTGGATCAGGAATCTCAAACCATTCAGAAGAAAATAGACACCATTA
>CAIRAO010000296.1 GCA_903876625.1 uncultured Gallionellaceae bacterium
AAGTCAAAAAATACTTAAAAAAATAATGAAAATATCATATACGGAAATGATAAAACTATATAATTTAAAGAATTATGAAATAATAAAAAAATCAGATGGAGAATTTCAATGTGAGAGTAGTGTATTAAAGAATATTTTATCGCAAATTGATGTTGAGTTGGCCGTACATTAAACTTGAATAACTTTTTTCAAGCCATGTACCTAAAAAGGAAAGCGTTCAGTAAAAAATATTTCCACTCTAACCAGGTGTTAACAAATTGTCCGTTGTGCAGCAGTCAATTGCGAGCCGATATGAAATAACGGTAGAGGAATTCATTCATCAAGAGGATAATCGTCCCCGCATAGAAATTCTGCTAATGTTGATATTGTATTGCATTTAAAGTAAATGCTACATTAGCAGATCACATCAATTCAACAACTCGTACTTCATTACTATGTCTAAACATTACCTTACTTCCCTCTTTGTTCCCAAATCCGTCGCTGTCTTTGGTGCGAGCGATCGCATCGATTCAGTCGGTCAGATCGTTTTCAAAAACATGCTGGATAGCGGTTTTCAAGGCGCGCTTTACCCGATCAATGCAAAAAATTCTGAAGTGCAAGGGCATAAGGCATACGCGACGATCTCCGCAATTAAAGATAAGGTCGAAATGGTAGTGATAGCGACCCCACCGCAAACAGTTCCGGACATTATTGAAGAATGCGGCAAGCGTGGCGTCAAAGCGGCAGTCATCATTACAGCCGGTTTTGGTGAGATTGGTCCTGAAGGAAAAGAATTGGAACGAAGGTTACTGGAAAACGCCAAGCGTTATGGAATTCGATTGATCGGTCCAAATTGTCTCGGTGTCATGCGTCCTAATATTGGTCTGAATGCGACGTTTAACAAGGGTGGGGCAAATGTTGGAAATATGGCTTTGGTTTCCCAATCCGGCGCATTGTGCACAGCTATTCTGGATTGGGCACAAATGAACGATGTGGGATTTTCCAGTGTGGTGTCGATGGGTTCCTCTGCCGATGTAGATTTTGGTGAGATCCTCGATTTTCTGGTATCAGATACTCAAACTCAAAATATTGTTATGTATATCGAGGGAATACATGAGTCACGTCGCTTTATGAGTTCGTTGCGAGCGGCTGCCAGGGTTAAGCCCGTCATCCTGGTTAAGGTAGGCCGCCATGAGGCGGGTTCCAAGGCGGCAATGTCGCATACCGCTTCGTTGGTTGGGTCGGATGACGCATTTGACGCGGCAGTAAGACGCGCAGGCGTGGTACGAGTTAAAACGGTGACGGAACTCTTTTCTGCTGCCAAAGCGTTGTCTTGCGGTTTTCATCCGTCCGGCAACCGTCTGGCTATTGTTACCAACGGAGGCGGACCGGGTGTGATGGCGGCAGATCGCGCGGCTGATTTGGGTTTGGTGATGGCGACATTAACGGATAAGACCATGGAGCGCTTGAATCAAGTGTTGCCGCCTAATTGGTCACACGGTAATCCGGTAGACATTATCGGTGATGCGCAAGTAGATCGATATCAGAATGCGGTGGCAGTATGCCTGGAAGACCCGAACGTGGATGGTGTTTTAACAATACTTACGCCCCAGGCCATGACTAAGCCGCTGGATGCAGCCAAAGCAGTGATCGATGTTGCGAACCATCACAAGAAGCCGTTGCTGGTTTGCTGGATGGGAGAAACGCAAGTGGCGGAATCGCGCAAAGCCTTCGCGCATGCACGGATGCCGAATTTCCGCACTCCCGAGCCGGCAGTTGAAGTATTTTCATATCTTTCGGAATACTACCAGAACCAAAAATTGTTGATGCAGATGCCAGAGCCTTTGTCGCACCATTTGGCACCGGATCTGGACGGCGCTCGTATGGTGATAGAGGGAGCGTTGATCGAGAAACGCAAGGTGTTAAGCGAAATGGAGTCGAAAGCATTGTTGTCGTCGTTCCACATTCCTGTCGCGCAAACCATGGTGGCACATTCACCCAATGAGGCGTTGCTGATAGCGCAGCAGTTGGGATTTCCTGTAGCGATGAAGATTAATTCACGCGACATCTCTCACAAGAGCGATGCCGGTGGCGTAATGCTGAATCTGGAAAATGCCCAGGCGGTTCGCGCGGCCTATCATGAAATTACCGAGAATGTAAAACGCAGCCGTCCCAGTGCCCACATGGATGGTATTTCGATTCAGCCGATGATCGTCAAGAAAAACGGACGTGAGTTAATGGTGGGAGTCATTAACGATCCGGTTTTCGGCCCGGTGATTTCCTTTGGTGCGGGAGGGACGATGGTGGAAGTGATGGGTGATCGTTCCGTCACGCTGCCTCCGTTGAACTCTTTTCTGGTGAAAGATCTCATCAAAGGCACTCACGTAGCTAAATTACTGGGTGCGTTCCGTCAAATGCCGGCGGTAAATATGGAAGCGCTGGAAAGTGTTTTACTACGTGTATCGGAAATGGTGTGCGAACTGCCGATGCTATCGGAAATGGATATCAATCCGTTGATAGTAGATGAGAACGGTGTACTGGCTGCCGATGCCCGTGTCGTCGTCGAGTTTCGTCCGCCCAATGCGGATCGTTATTCGCACATGGCTGTTTATCCGTATCCGACTCATTTGGTCACCCGATTGCAATTGGCAGATGGAACGGATTTGACGATCCGTCCGATTCGTCCGGAAGATGCTGAGTTGGTGCAGGATTTTGTGCGCAACTTGTCTGAGCAGTCGCGATATTTCCGCTTTATGAATAGCGTGCAGGAGTTGAGCCATGCAATGCTGATTCGTTTTACCCAGATCGACTACAGCCGCGAAATGGCACTCATTGCGGTGACTGAAGAGCATGGAAAAGAAATTGAAATTGGCGTGGCGCGATTTGCCACCAATCCGGATGGAGAAAGTTGCGAATTCGCTTTGGCCATCAGCGATAGTATGCATGGCAAGGGCTTGGGGCAAAAATTGATGACTGCGTTGATGGATGCCGCGCGTTCGAAAGGTTTAAAAGTGATCGAAGGAGAAGTACTGAGAAACAATACTGATATGTTGCAACTTATGGACAGACTGGGATTTATAGTCGGGCCTAGTCCCGAGGATGACAGTATTAAATCCGTACGCAAGGTTCTCTGATCGGTTGCCGCATGCTTACCGCTTATCTGACTCATCCGGTATGTCTCAAACATGATATGGGTGACGATCACCCTGAATGTCCTGCACGTCTGCATGCGATAGAAGATCAACTCATTGCCTCCGGCTTGATGTCTTTTCTCGACCAGCATCAAGCGCCCAAAGTGTCCAGAGAGCAGTTGTTGCGTGTGCACTCCGAAGCTTATGTCGATTTTGTATTTGCACGTGCCCCTCAATCGGGAATGGTTCAGTTGGATGGCGATACAGCGATGAACGAATATAGTCTGGAAGCAGCGCTAGTTTCGGCCGGTGCTGCTGTCAAAGCAGTTGATATGGTGATGGCGAGAGAGGCTGAAAATGCCTTTTGTAATATACGTCCGCCGGGTCATCATGCCGGGCGGGAGATTGCGGCCGGTTTTTGCATATTCAATAATATTGCGGTGGCTGCAGCGCACTCGATGGAGCAATATGGGTTGCAGCGGATTGCTATCGCTGATTTTGATGTCCATCATGGCGATGGTACAGAAAATATTTTTCATGATGATCCCCGTGTGATGCTGTGCTCAACATTTAGGCACCCTTATTATCCCTACTGCGGTGCGGATAGTGGAAATGAACACGTTATCAATGTGCCGCTCAAGACAGGAACATCAGGTGAAGATTTTCGCTCTGCAGTGACACAGAAATGGTTTCCTGCTTTGGAAAGGTTCAAGCCACAGATGGTATTAATTTCGGCCGGTTTCGATGCTCACCGCGAGGATGATATGGGCGGACTTGCGCTGCGTGAAGCTGATTACGCATGGGTTACAGAAGCATTAAAATCGCTCGCGGCACGCTATGCCGAGGGCCGTATCGTTTCACTATTGGAAGGCGGTTATTCGCTCCACGCGTTGGGGCGAAGTGTTGCTGCACACATTAAAGTGTTAAGTGGATTGTAAAAGGAACCTCTAAAACCCTTACCCCGGTAAGTTTATGCTGAATGTTTGGAATAGAGCTGATAAGGATTGCTATAATTGAATTCGTCTGTGCTTAATAACTAATAAAAAAATTTGAAAAAATTTGGGGAGAGCAATCATTCATACCAAGCCTTTTTATGTAAAAAACCCGCTCGCGATCGGGGCTGATGTACCAGCCCTGGGCATGGATGCAGAAAGTATCGTTCAGGATTTCAGACATTATTTTAGCCACACGCTGGGTTGGAATACCAAACAGCTTGTTGCACATCATGTTTATTCTTCTCTTTCCCATTCGATGAGGGATCGCCTGGTCGAGCGCTGGAAAAATACGCAAGCTGCCTACCGGGAACAGAACTGCAAGCGCGCATTTTATCTGTCTCTCGAATTTTTGATGGGCAGGGCTTTGGGTAATGCCACACTCAATCTGGACATCGAAGCATCTACCATACAGGCACTCAGAAATCTCGGTATCGCAATGGAAGAAGTCGCTGATCAGGAACACGATGCTGGCCTGGGAAATGGTGGCTTGGGGCGCTTGGCGGCGTGTTTTCTGGATAGCTGTGCCACACTGCAATTACCTGTCATGGGATACGGTTTGCGTTACGAATACGGCATGTTCCGTCAAAAAATTGACAATGGATATCAACTCGAAGAACCGGATCATTGGCTGCGCAATGGGAACCCATGGGAGATCGAACGTCCGGAATTCACAACACGTGTCAAATTCGGCGGACAGACCGAGCTTCATCATGATGCGCATGGCAGATTGCGCGCTTACTGGAAATATACCAATGATGTGATGGCGGTGCCTTACGACGTACCGATTCCCGGCTATCACAATGGTACTGTAAATACTTTGCGATTATGGAAAGCCGCCGCTACCGAAGAGTTCGATCTGAGCGAATTCAATGCGGGCAGCTATGCGGAAGCGGTGGCAGCAAAAAATGCAGCTGAACATATCACAATGGTTCTTTACCCGAATGATGCAAGTGAGAACGGCAAAGAGTTGCGCTTGCGGCAGCAATATTTTTTGGCTTCGGCCAGTTTGCAGGATGTGTTGCGCCAGTGGGTAAGTAATCATGCAGATGATTTCGGCGATTTTGCTGAAAAGAATTTTTTCCAGCTGAACGATACTCATCCTACCTGTGCAGTTCCTGAATTAATGCGACTGCTCATGGATGAGCATGGTATGACTTGGGAAGAAGCATGGAGGATTACAAGTCGCACCGTGGCTTATACCAACCATACTCTTTTACCTGAAGCGCTGGAGCGTTGGTCAGTCAGTATGTTCGGACGCTTGTTGCCGAGATTGCTGGAAATCATTTACGAAATCAATGCGCGTTTCCTAAAAGTTGTTGCCCAACATTGGCCTGGGGATGTCGAACGGCAACGTCGCATGTCGATTGTGGAAGAGGGGCCCGATCAACATATTCGCATGGCGTATTTGGCCATCGTTGCAAGCGTTTCTGTAAACGGTGTTGCAGAGCTGCATTCTGAATTGTTGAAGAAATATCTGTTCCGTGATTTTTATGAATTGTGGCCGGCAAAATTCAACAATAAAACAAATGGCGTCACACCACGCCGCTGGATGGCTTGGGCCAATCCTGCCCTCAGCAATTTGATCACACATACTCTGGGTTCTGAAGGCAAAGGTTGGGTTTCTAATCTGGTTGGGCATGCTTCGAGCGAGGGCTGGCTGATTGAAATGTCCAAATTGCAGAGCCTCTCAAATTACGTCAAAGATAAATCTTTTCGAGCTAAATGGCGTGCTATCAAACAGTCAAATAAATTGAGATTGGCTGAAATGGTAAGGCGTGATTGCGGCGTTGAGTTCAACACCGAGGCTTTATTCGATGTGCAGGTTAAACGTATCCATGAATACAAGCGGCAACTTCTGAATGTGCTGCACGTGATTCATCTTTATGACCGGATCAAGCGCGGTGATACTCAAGAATGGACACCGCGATGTGTATTGATCGGAGGCAAAGCTGCTCCCGGATACAAAATGGCAAAACGTATAATCAAGCTGGTTAATTCGGTGGCGACCGTAATCAACAATGATGCGGATGCGGATGGATTGTTAAGTCTTGCGTTTATTCCGGATTACCGTGTTTCGGCGATGGAAGTGATTTGTGCCGGAGCAGATCTGTCTGAGCAGATTTCGACTGCCGGTAAAGAAGCGTCAGGTACAGGTAACATGAAATTCATGATGAATGGTGCTCTGACAATCGGCACGCTGGACGGGGCAAATATTGAAATTCGTGAAGAAGCAGGAGAAGAGAATTTCTTCTTGTTTGGTTTGACCGCTGAAGAGGTGGAAGATACAAGAGGACATTACGATCCTGCAAAAATTATTGCAGATGACGAGGATTTAAAACGGGTGATGCATTTGCTTGAAAGCGGGCACTTCAATTTGTTCGAACCCGGTATCTTTGATGCGGTCATCGAATCGATATATAACCCTGCCGACCCTTGGCTAACGGCGGCCGATTTTCGCAGTTATGTAGAGGCTCAGCGAAACGTGGCAAAAGCCTATCGGGATAAAGAAAATTGGACACGAATGAGTATTTTGAATACTGCTGCCAGTGGAAAATTCTCCAGTGATCGTACTATTCTTGACTACAACCGTGATATTTGGCACTTGCCACAAATACCGGCAAATCAAATTTGATTAACGAGGTGACCTGAATTGAGGTCAAGAAAGTTTTTATAATGCGTGTGCTATTTGTTACCTCTGAAGTTGCACCATTAATTAAAACGGGCGGGCTGGCCGACGTCAGTGCTGCTCTTCCATCGGCCTTGCGCCGGTTGGGTGACGATATAAAGGTGTTGGTTCCAGGTTACCCGCAGGTATTAAAGGCACTGGATACGTTCAAGATAGAAACCTTGTTTTTAAAGTTAGAGGGTTTTCCGGAATCCAGATTATTATCCAGTCTGTTGCCCGATGGGGGTCCACTCTGGATACTTGACTGTCCGGAATTGTACCAGCGTGAAGGAGGCATCTATCAGGATAAGACTGGTGCTGATTGGCCGGATAATGCAAAAAGATTCGGCCTTCTCTCAAAGGTGGCTGCGATTTTGGGGGGAGCAGATTCTCCATCTGATTGGAAGCCTGAAATAGTTCACTGTAACGACTGGCAAAGTGGCTTGACCCCGGCTTATTTGCATTTCTCGCCCGGAGGAGCGCCCTGTGTGATGACAATTCACAATTTGGCATTTCAGGGGGTTTTCCCGCCCCAGACAGTTGCCGAGTTGGCCTTGCCTGAGGAAAGTTTTCATCCTCATGGTGCCGAATTTTACGGCAATCTGTCTTTTCTAAAAGCAGGTTTGTATTACGCTAACCATGTGACCACCGTAAGCCCAAGCTATGCCGAGGAAATACAAACTGATGCTTTGGGCTTCGGTTTGCAAGGCCTGTTGAAAAACAGAAATAAAAGCTTGACCGGCATTTTAAATGGTATAGATGACAACGAATGGAATCCTTCGACTGACAAAGCTTTGGTTCAGAATTATGACGTAAATTCTTTGGAAGGGAAAATTGCCAATAAGCTTGAATTGCAAAAACGGATGGGGTTGAACGTAGAATCTGAAATTCCGCTGTTGGGTCTGGTGAGTCGGTTCACCTTTCAAAAAGGGTTGGATCTTGTACTGGAAGTCGCGCCGCAACTCATTTCGTTTCCTGCACAATTGGTGTTGTTGGGAAGTGGTGATGTGACGATGCAAAACAATGCTCAGGCACTTGCCCGTCGATATCCCGGTCAGGTGGCTACGGTGGTGGGGTTCGATGAAGCGCTTTCACATTTGATCGAAGCCGGTGCAGACTTATTCCTAATGCCTTCACGCTTCGAGCCTTGCGGTTTGAATCAGATGTATAGCCAGCGTTACGGCACTCCGCCCATCGTGCATTCGACCGGTGGGTTAATTGACTCGGTTTCGGATTGCAACAAGGCTTCTCTGGCAAAAAATCAAGCCAGTGGTTTTGTATTTAACAAGATGACGACGCATGATCTGTTGATTTGTATCCAAAGGGCGTTATCGGTTTACCACGACAGAAAAACATGGACAAAAGTACAGTTAAATGGGATGAACAAAGACTTCGGTTGGCAAGCAAGTGCGGCGAAATACCACGAGATTTACCAAAGCTGTTTGGCGAATTGATGTTTCGTATTGCGATTTTTGCGGTGCTGATTATTTGTAATCCCTCAGCATTTGGGAATACTTTTGAGTTTAGTTTTAATAATGAAGCTGGCACTCTTAAATATGGTACTCCAGCCGGTGCGGCAATCCCTATCCAGGGAAATTCAGATTTTCAGTTTGGATTACTCGCTAACAAATATAATAATTATCTTCTCGAAGCCGGTTTGTTGGTAAAAGGCGAAAATAGTGAAGATGCGGTTGGATGGCTTTCGATTGGCGGAAAGGCGCTGGCAGGTGTAATACGTAATTATCTACCCGGAAAAGCACAAAACGTCGGGGCTTTAACGATTGGTGGAGAATTAGGATTTATCTTCCCGGCCGCGAAGAAGTTTTCAGTCGCAATCTACGATTATTTTGGACCAGGGGCCGCTACCTTTGGTGATGCCGACAGAGCCTACCAGTGGGGAGCGCATTTGGATTATGATCTTAACTCTGGCGCAAAGATTTATCTAGAATACCGTGAATGTGATTTTCGAATGACAACCACCAAACAATCTGCCACGTTGGATAGCGGCACTTATGCAGGAATAAGACTCACGCTAAATTAATTTTGTCACTTCGGCACAGGATGATATTTGGTGACTTAGTTGGTTTGTAGGTGTGCTGACCGGTTGTTTAAGGTATTATTCTTTATGTCTGATTGGGCAAGGAATATCTTGTTGCCAAATAACGTATTATTTTCAAAACCATATCAAGGAAATCTTTAGTATGTCGAGCATAGAAACATTGGGCGGATTACAGCGCCGTTTGAACGTATCCATCCCTCAGCCACAATTGCGTGGCGAAATTGAATCTCGTTTAAAGAGATTGGGACGCACAGCCAAAGTGCATGGTTTTCGTCCGGGTAAAGTCCCTTTTAAAATTATTGAGCAACAGTATGGTTCACAAGTTCACCAAGAGGTACTTGGCGAAAGTCTTCAACGCTCTTTTGCAGAAGCAGCCAAGGAAAATAAATTACAAGTTGCGGGCTATCCTCAATTTGAGATTAAGACAGTGGATGCAAATTCACCTCAGATTGAATACAGTGCAACATTCGAAGTTTATCCTGAGGTTGTCATAAAGGATATTTCGACTGAGTCAGTTGAACGGGTTACATTCGCTCTGAATGAAGCAGATGTTGACCATACTTTGTCCACATTGCGCAAGCAGCGTGCCGTATTTGAAAAAGTGACGCGCGCAGTGCAAAACGAAGACCAGGTACGCATTGATTTTACCGGCAAGTTGAATGGCGTGATGTTTGAAGGGGGCGAATCCAAAGATTTTTCTGTGGTGTTGGGCGCTGGTCGCATGTTGCCCGACTTTGAAAAGGGAGTCATCGGTATGAACACCGGTGAAACCAAGTCTTTCGATATGACCTTTCCAGCCGACTATCACGGCAAAGACGTGGCTGGTAAGCAAGTAACGTTTACGATCACGTTACATAATGTAGAAGAGCCTCGTTTGCCGGAAGTGGACTCCGAGTTTGCCAAATCATTGGGTGTGGCAGATGGAGATGTGTCCAAGCTTAAAGCTGAGATTCGTGACAATCTTGACCGCGAAGCGCAACGTCGAGTGAAAGTGCGTAACAAAGATAACGCAATGAACGTTTTGCTTAATGCAGGTCAATTGGAAGTTCCCAAAGCCTTACTTGACGCTGAAGCGCAGAATCTGATGCAACAAACTTTGCGTGACATGGAAGGCCGCGGCATGAAGATACCCAAAGGTATGCAATTGCCTACGGATGTGTTTCAAGAACGTGCAAGTAAGCGCGTTAAATTGGGTTTGATCTTGGCAGAATTGGTCAAAAAACATAATCTGCAAGCCAAACCTGAGCAAATTAAAGCATTGATTCAAGATTATGCGCAAAGTTATGAGCACCCTGAAGAGGTCGTTCGCTGGTATGCGGGAGATCCCTCGCGCATGAGGGAGGTTGAAAATCTGGTGCTAGAGGACAATGTAGTAGCCTGGGTGCAGGCTGGGGCCAAGGTGTCCGACAAGGCAGTTGCACTGAACGAATTGATGGAGAATAACTAATATGTCGCGTGGCGCAACTTTTCAAAAGACTGAACCGCAAAATCTCGGGATGGTGCCGATGGTTATCGAGACCAGCGGTCGCGGTGAGCGGGCTTATGATATTTATTCACGCTTGCTAAAGGAGCGAGTGATATTTTTAGTTGGCCCTGTCGATGATCATACGGCTAACTTGGTTGTGGCCCAGTTGCTGTTTTTGGAATCTGAGAATCCGGATAAAGATATTCATCTTTATATTAACTCGCCGGGCGGGTCGATTTCAGCCGGTATGGCGATCTATGACACGATGCAATTTATCAAACCCGATGTTTCGACGCTTTGCATTGGTATGGCAGCTTCCATGGGCGCATTTTTGTTACAGGCTGGGGCCAAAGACAAACGCTTTGCACTGCCCAATTCCACAATCATGATCCACCAACCATTGGGCGGGTTTCAGGGACAGGCAACCGATATTGAAATCCATGCAAAATATATTTTGAGTTTGCGTTCAAGACTTTATGCTTTAATGGCACTTCATACCGGGCGTACGGAAGAAGAAATTGCCCGTGACAGTGAAAGGGATAATTTCCTGACCGCCAAAGAGGCGCTGGATTATGGTTTGCTGGATCAAATTTTAAATAAGCGAACTTAAGTTTAGACGCAAAATGCCGATAACTACATTACATGGGGATTTAAATGCCATTGGATAAAACTAAGGGTGATAAATTGCTGTACTGCTCGTTTTGTGGAAAAAGCCAGCACGAGGTCCGCAAACTAATAGCCGGACCTTCTGTATTCGTGTGCGATGAATGCATTGCGCTATGCAATGACATCATTCGCGAGGAAATACAGA
Source organism: uncultured Gallionellaceae bacterium (assembly GCA_903876625.1). Lineage (GTDB taxonomy): Bacteria > Pseudomonadota > Gammaproteobacteria > Burkholderiales > Gallionellaceae > PALSA-1006. Next base: position 11,106 of record CAIRAO010000296.1, read on the forward strand.
GCACTGTTGATGTGCAAAAACTGGACAAGAATGAACTTCCTGTTCCGCATGATATTTGCGCGAAGCTTGACGATTATGTGATTGGACAGAGACAAGCCAAAAAAATATTGTCGGTAGCCGTGTACAACCACTATAAGCGTTTGCGCAGCACCGACAAAGACGGTGTGGAGTTGTCCAAGAGCAATATCTTGTTGGTCGGCCCTACAGGATCCGGCAAGACTTTGTTGGCGCAAACTTTGGCACGGTTGCTGAATGTTCCCTTCGTAATGGCGGATGCGACAACGCTGACTGAAGCGGGTTACGTGGGCGAAGATGTTGAAAACATCATCCAGAAATTATTGCAGGCTTGTGATTATGATGTAGAACGTGCGCAGCGCGGTATTGTCTATATTGATGAGATCGACAAGATCTCGCGTAAATCAGACAACCCGTCAATTACGCGTGATGTGTCCGGAGAAGGTGTTCAACAGGCGTTGCTCAAACTCATCGAAGGTACCAAAGCATCTATACCTCCGCAAGGCGGGCGCAAGCATCCCAATACTGAATTTCTACAAGTCGATACAACGAATATTTTATTTATTTGCGGCGGCGCATTCGACGGGCTGGAAAAAGTCATCAGAAATCGTTCCGAGAAGGCAAGTATCGGCTTCTCTGCAAATCTTTCAAAACGTGATGATAACAAAGACATTGGCGTCGTGCTGCGCGAGGTTGAGCCGGAAGATTTGATCAAGTTTGGTTTGATTCCTGAGTTTGTCGGTCGTCTGCCTGTTGTAGCTACGCTTGAGGGGTTGGACGAGGCTGCCTTGGTGCAAATTTTGACCGAGCCGAAAAATTCTTTGATCAAACAGTATCAAAAACTGTTTGAAATGGAAGGCGTCGAGTTGGAGTTTCGCCCCAATGTGCTGAATGTAATTGCAAAAAAGGCACTTGCACGCAAAACGGGCGCACGTGGTTTGCGCTCAATTCTTGAAAATGCGCTATTAGACACGATGTTTGATTTGCCTTCGATTGAAAATGTCAGCAAAGTCGTACTGGATGAAAACAGTGCTGGCGAGATCAAACCAATCGTTATGTATGTAGAGACACCGAAAGCGGCGTAGAATTACCGAATTATCCGTGCGGGGACTTGAATTTCTTCGCACGGTTCCCAATCTGAATCGCACTGCCACTTTTAAAGACTAACCTGCCATGTCAGAAAATACTCCTATAACGACCGACAATACTTTGCTGCCATTGCTTCCGCTACGTGATGTGGTGGTATTCCCGCACATGGTCATTCCATTGTTCGTGGGCCGCACGAAATCGATCAAGGCACTTGAATCGGCTATGGAAGTCGGCAAAAGTATTGTTTTGGTTGCGCAAAAATCGGCGGCCAAAGACGAGCCAGCTACCGAAGATATGTATCGCATTGGCAGTATTGCAAATATCTTGCAAATGCTGAAATTGCCCGATGGCACGGTCAAGGTGCTGGTCGAAGGTACACAGCGCGCTAAGGTCTTGCACGTAATCGACGAAAAAACCCATTTCGATGCAGAAATTCAGCCTGTGCCGATGGATGAGGAATTGGGCCATGAAGCCGAGGCAATGCGTCGTGCGCTGATCAACCAATTTGACCAGTACGTAAAACTGAACAAAAAAATCCCTCCCGAGATTTTGACTTCGCTAGCTGGCATTGATGATGCAGGTCGGCTGGCGGATACCATCGCCGCGCATTTGCCTCTTAAGCTAGAACAAAAACAGGAGGTGCTTGAAATATTCGATGTACGCAAACGTCTTGAGCATTTATTGGGTTTACTCGAAGCCGAACTTGACATCATGCAAGTAGAAAAGCGCATACGCGGACGCGTCAAGCGCCAAATGGAAAAGAGCCAGCGTGAGTACTACCTGAACGAGCAAGTGAAAGCGATTCAGAAAGAATTGGGTGAAGGCGAAGATGGAGCCGACATCGAAGAAGTTGAGAAGAAAATCAAGGCGGCGCATATGCCGAAGGACGCTCGTGCCAAGGCAGAAGCCGAACTTAAAAAATTGCGGTTGATGTCCCCCATGTCGGCTGAAGCAACAGTTGTGCGCAACTATATCGATGTTTTGGTAGGGTTGCCATGGAAGAAAAAGACCAAGATCGACACTAATCTACAGCATGCCGAAGATGTGCTGGAATCAGATCATTACGGCTTGGATAAAGTAAAAGAACGTATTGTCGAATATCTCGCAGTACAACAGCGTGTGGACAAGATGAAAGCCCCTATCCTTTGCTTGGTGGGGCCACCTGGCGTCGGTAAGACTTCGCTAGGTCAATCCATCGCGCGTGCGACAAACAGGAAATTTGTACGCATGTCATTAGGCGGCGTTCGTGATGAATCCGAAATACGCGGTCATCGTCGCACCTATATTGGCTCCATGCCAGGCAAAATACTGCAAAATATGAGCAAGGTCGGCGTGAAAAATCCGCTATTCTTGCTGGACGAAGTTGACAAGATGGGCATGGATTTCCGTGGCGATCCTTCTTCTGCTTTGCTGGAAGTGCTCGATCCGGAACAGAACCATACCTTTGTCGATCATTATGTCGAGGTCGAGTACGACCTTTCGGACGTAATGTTTGTGGCGACTTCAAACAGTATGAACATTCCTGCGCCTTTACTTGATCGTATGGAAGTCATTCATGTTTCAAGCTATACGGAAGACGAAAAGGTTAACATCGCGACGCGTTACTTATTGCCCAAGGCAACCAAGAATAATGGTTTGAAGGCAGAAGAGATTAGTGTGTCTGAAAGCGCCATACGCGATATTTTGCGTTACTACACCCGCGAAGCCGGGGTGCGCGGATTGGAACGTGAGCTTTCCAAAATTTGCCGCAAGGTCGTTAAATCTTTGTTGCTTACGGGCCGTGAAACTAAAGTGAACGTCAACGCACGCAATCTTGATAAATACCTCGGCGTGCGCAGATATTCATACGGCATAGCAGAAAAAGTGAATCAGGTTGGTCAGGTAACCGGCTTGGCGTGGACGGAAGTTGGTGGCGAATTATTAACCATCGAAACGGCCGTGTTGCCAGGTAAGGGTAAAACCACAACCACAGGCAAACTGGGCGAAGTGATGCAGGAGTCTATACAGGCTGCGTTGAGTGTTGTTCGAAGTCGTGCAAGGACTTTAGGCATCGCCGAAAGTTTTTACGAAAAAAGCGATTTGCACATCCACTTACCGGAAGGCGCTACACCCAAGGACGGCCCAAGTGCGGGCATCGGAATCTGCACCGCAATGGTTTCTGCACTTACCGGTATTCCGGTTAGGGCAGATGTGGCAATGACCGGAGAAATAACGTTGCGTGGTGAAGTGTTGCCGATAGGCGGCTTGAAAGAAAAATTACTTGCTGCTCAGCGTGGTGGGATCAAGATGGTGCTGATCCCCGAAGAAAACACTAAGGACCTGGTTGAAATTCCAGACAACGTAAAAAACAGGTTGGATATTCATCCTGTAAAATGGATAGAACAAGTATTAGAATTGGCATTGGAAAGAAAGCCAGAACCGCTGGCTGAAACTACACCGCCAACACCCATTGCGGTACCTCCAACTGCAAGTGGTGAGACCGCAGTAATAAAACACTAATTTTGACTACTGCTTGACCCTACAAAAAAGCCTTGATATAAAGCGAGCGTAGGCAGGGAGTATGTTTTAATTTTGTCAAACAAAGGGGAAATCGAATGAGTAATAAATCTGATCTGATTGAAGCAATCGCCAAGTCGGCTGATATTTCCAAAGCTGCAGCTGGTCGCGCACTGGATGCAACTATTGAGTCGATTACAAAGACCTTGAAAAAAGGTGAATTGGTTAGCCTGGTAGGTTTCGGAACATTTTATGTAGGAAAACGTGCAGCTCGTAGCGGCCGCAACCCACGTACCGGAGCGACTATTAAAATCAAAGCAGCAAAAAGTTCCTAAATTTCGGGCTGGCAAAGGGTTGAAAGATGCTGTAAACTAGCTAGCTTTCTTAGGGTGCTTAGCTCAGCTGGTAGAGCACCGCCCTTACAAGGCGATTGTCGGCGGTTCGAACCCGTCAGCACCCACCAATTAGTAGTACAAGCAGTACTAATAGCTCAGAACTAATCATCTAAACGCAAGAATGATAAAGGTTCTGGGCTATTTTTTCGCCTAAATAGTCCAGAGAAGTGTTACTGAATCCAGCCAAATTGGTTATTCATTTGGTTGTACATCCACAATGCGTGGTTGTACTTTTTATAAAGGACTCGACATGACTCTGACTGAT
>CAIRAO010000297.1 GCA_903876625.1 uncultured Gallionellaceae bacterium
CCCATTAGTATTGCTGAACGCTATCCTGCCAAATATTGGCACAAGCTGAATGACGGACGTATTCAGTGTGATCTGTGTCCGCGCGACTGTAAGTTGAATGAGGGACAACGCGGTGCCTGCTTCGTGCGTGGCCGCATTGATGAGGTGATGGTGCTCACCACTTACGGACGCTCTTCCGGTTTTTGTGTGGACCCGGTTGAAAAAAAACCGCTCAATCATTTTTATCCGGGCAGCAGCATCTTGTCATTTGGCACAGCCGGCTGCAATCTCACTTGCAAGTTCTGCCAAAATTGGGATATTTCCAAGTCACGCAGTTTTGACAGACTGGCCGACCAGGCAACACCGGAGAAGATTGCACGCACCGCTATGGCGTTGGGATGCAAGAGCGTAGCCTTCACATACAACGATCCGGTGATCTTTGCTGAATACGCAATGGATGTGGCCGATGCCTGCCACACGCTCGGCATCAAGACCGTGGCGGTGACCGCAGGTTACATCCATGAGCAACCGCGCCGGGATTTCTTCGCCAGGATGGATGCTGCCAATGTCGATCTGAAAGCTTTCACCGAGGAATTTTATTACAAGCAAACCGGCGCGCATTTGCAGCCGATACTGGATACACTGAAATATCTGTGTCGGGAAACAAGGGTGTGGGTCGAATTAACCACACTGCTTATTCCCGGCCTGAACGACAGTGCTCAAGAAATCGGCGAGATGAGTGAATGGATCGTGCAGGAATTGGGTGAGGACGTACCGTTGCACTTCACCGCATTTCATCCCGATTACAAAATGACTGATATCCCCGCGACACCCCCGCAGACGCTGACAGATGCCCGAAAAATCGCACAGTCTGCCGGACTGCTGCATGTCTACACCGGCAACGTGCATGACCTTTCCGGCGGCACTACAGATTGCAGCGTGTGCCAACAGCCGCTCATTGTTCGTGACTGGTACGAGATAGGAAAATATGCCGTGACTGAAAATGGAGAGTGCTCACATTGCGGCGCAAAACTGGCCGGGCACTTTGGCAAATTCAATGGTCCATTCGGAAATCATCGCATTCCCATCGCGATTGGCAGATACTGATCTCCTTAATTGATTCTGCCTAAGCGCGTTTCTTGAATTCGTTGGAACGGGTATCAATTTCGATCTTGTCGCCAATCTCGATAAACGCTGCAACCGGCAATTCAAAGCCGGTGTTGATCTTGGCTGGCTTCATCACCTTGCCGGATGTATCGCCGCGCACAGCCGGCTCAGTGTAAACAACTTCTCGCACGATGGTGTTGGGCAATTCAACTGAGATGGCCTTGTCGTTGTAGAACACCACTTCGCATTTGTCTTCCATACCGTCGGAAAGATAATTCACCGCATCGCCGAGATTCTCTTTTTCAACTTCGTACTGGTTGTATTCCGAGTCCATGAACACATACATCGGATCAGAGTAGTACGAGTAAGTGCATTCCTTCTTATCCAGAATGATCTGATCAAACTTGTCGTCGGCAGCGAAGATCGCTTCGCTAGGCGTATCGGTGAGCAAATTCTTGAACTTAAATTTCACTACTGAGCCACTGCGGCCAGAGCGGCTGTATTCAGCCTTTTGTACAACCAGCGGTTGGTCTTTAACCAATACAACGTTACCTGCGCGGAGTTCTTGAGCGATTTTCATTTTGGTCTGCCTAAAGCTAAATTTCGAAGGCGCGGATTTTACCAACTTGGCTGAAAAAATCCAGTAAATTCAATGCAAGATTATTGTCAGCCAATTTTTCCGACCAGGCCAGCGCGTGGCTTTTCAATTCAACAAGTTGCGAAGCATATGCCTTCCATGCACTGGCAATGTCGCCTTCCCCGTTCCAAGTCAACCACATATTTTCGATTGCTTGATGCGCTACCGCTGACAAATCCCTGCCATACAGCCCGCTCAGTGCTTTCAATTTTTCCATATGCACACCATCGTGCTGCGGATAAATGTGCCAAACAAAAGGCTTTCCCGCCCATTGCGCCCTCACGCAAGAGTCTTCGCCACGCACAAAATTAATGTCGCACGCCCATAGCAACTCGTCGTAGCGCTCTTGTTCGACAAAAGGCAACACATGCACGCACAGATTGCCAAGGCACCATGTATCGCAAGTCTTCCCAGTGGCGTGTCCAAAGAACGCGGCCACCTGTTGCAATATCCTCCCCTCCGGCACTAAACACACAACAGGCGAAGCAAACTGCGCCCATGCTTGAAACAAACCAGCAGCAGAGTCGTTCTCATAACTGAATAATGAAATTCGCAGCTCACCCTCCACTCTCTCGGGCATTCCCATGCTTTGCCAAAACTCCCTCTCCCGCCGGGGGAGGGCTGGGGAGGGGGAAGTCTTTTTTGCATTCAAGTCAACCTGAAACGCATCACGCCTCGCTAACAAATCGTGCTCCAACAACAAGCCACCCGTTTTCTCGGTAAAGCCGGGAAAGAAAAAATATTTAGTTAAAGGTAAACGTGGATGTGGTGAAGGCAGCTTGTGCGCTCCTTCCACCCATTTTTCCGCAGATAGATATTCAAGATTGATCCAGACTGGTTTACGTTCTTGTGCGGCCATTGCCTCGATGTAAGTTTCTGGCAATTTGCAGGCAAATGCTTCGATCACCAATTCGGCAGGATGAATGTCGGAGAAGTCATTTACGTTTTCATAAGGTGTAATGGCAGCACCCCCTCCCGCAGCCCCTCCCCCGTGGGGAGAGGGAAGTAAAACCTTTCTCACTGCAGAGGAAGTGGGAGAAAGCGGGAGAAACCACCTCCGCACTTCAACGCCGCGACAGCGTTGCACATTTAATGACACATCCACTTCAGAACACATCTTGGCAAAACTATTCAGCTCATCTACCCATAATCTCACGAGAATGCCATGCTCATTTGCCAGTTGCCGAGCCAGTCGCCAGCTCACACCGATGTCACCGTAGTTATCCACCACGGCACAAAAAATATCGCAGGATTTCGGTCGAGAATTCAATTCCAAAGTCATTATTCAAAATTGGCAGATCGCATAAATAAACCGACAAGTGTCACAACACAAAACACGGCGCCCGCATAAAACGTAAACGACGCACCGAATCGATCCCACAACAATCCAGCAGTGACACTGGCTATCAGCATCGCCAACCCGCTCATCAAATTAAAGAACCCGTAAGCTGTGCCACGCAGATCGGCGGGTGCCGTGTCGGCTACCATTCGAGCCAACAAGCCCTGTGTGATCCCCATGTGTGCACCCCACAGCGCGACGCCAAGCAACACCGTCACCCAATGATCATCGGAAGCCAGTACCAAGTCGGCGACGATCAATACCGCGAGACCCATCGCTAGAGGCTTTGCATGGCTCATGCTGTCAGAAAGTTTGCCGAAGGGGTAAGCTGTTGCCGCGTAAACAAGACTCATCGCCACCATCACCAGAGGTACCAGCGAGACAGAAACTCCACTTTGCGCGGCACGCAGCACGAGAAATGCTTCGCTGAAACGAGCCAAGGTGAATACCGCACCTATGCCAACCACCCACCAATACGCCGAACCCAGGCGTTGCAAATTTTCGCTGCAGATCGGATTAACGGGCTGATGTAATTCTTTTCGATCCGGTTCATTCACACCTAGTATCAGCAATGCCACCGCCAGCAAACCGGGAATCACAGCCACCCAAAATACTGCACGAAAATCGTTGGCCCATAACAACATCAAACCAGCCCCCAGCAACGGGCCGACGAACGCCCCCACCGTATCCAGCGATTGACGCAAACCAAATGCTGCACCGCGAATTTCCGGTGGAGTGATGTCGGCCACCAAAGCATCGCGCGGCGCACCGCGTATACCTTTGCCCACACGATCTAATAAACGCGCAGCAAATACCATACCCACGCCCGACGCTAAAGCAAACACCGGCTTGGTGAACGCGCCCAAGGCATAGCCGAACACTGCCAAGCCTTTACGTTTGCCCAAATAATCACTCAACACGCCGGAGAATATTTTCACCAGTAACGCGGTGGACTCTGCAATACCCTCGATTATTCCCACAGTCAAAGCGCTCGCTCCCAACACCGTTACCATAAACAAAGGCAGCAAGCTGTGAATCATTTCCGAAGAAACATCCATCAGCAAACTGACAAAACCCAGCACCCATACTCCACGGGGTATTTGGCTCAAAGCATTGTTTGCGATTTTACTCATTTAGTCGCCATAAAATGTCGGGTTGCGCATTTCATCAGTTCAAATTTATCACTCTGCATGCAGTGCCTCAACAGGATCAAGCCTGGCAGCGCGCATGGCAGGGGCTACACCGGCAATAAGCCCGATCGTGATTGCGCTGAATTCGGCGAGAAATACAAACAGCCACGGGGTATGCACAGGAAATGAAGGTGCGAAAAAATGAACGGCTTGGGCAATACCTATGCCGACTGCAAGCCCCATGATCCCGCCCAAGGCAGAAAGCAGAATTGCTTCGCCGAGAAACAATACCAGTACTTGTTGTTCGCGTGCGCCCAAGGCTCGCAGCAATCCGATCTCTGCTGTGCGTTCGGTTACCGCCATGGTCATAATAGTCAGAATACCAACTGCACCAACCAGCAATGAGATGCCTCCCAGTGCGCCGACCGCGAAAGTGATAACATCAAGTACCGAGTTCAAAACGTCTAGTGCCTGTGCTTGGGAAATAAGAGTGAAATCTTCGCTTCCATGCCGATCTTTCAGTCGCTCTGTAATGGTTCGTATGACAACATCCACATCAACCCCTGCACGGTAGCTCACTTGCACTTCCATGAGTCCGGGTCGGTTGAGTAACTCCATCGCACGTGCTGCAGGAATGAATACGGCATCATCCAGATCAAGCCCCAGTACTTGCCCCTTTGGTTCCATTACACCGACGACTCGATAACGCTGCCCACCCACTCGCAGATATTGGCCTAGTGGGTTTTCTCCGGCAAATAATTCTTGCCGCACTTTCGCACCGAGTACGACAAAAGCACGCGCCTGCGAGTTGTCTTCGTCGGGCCAAATACTGCCACTTTGCACTTTCATGGTAAATGCCGCGGCAAAATTTCTCCCTTCGCCAAATATTGTCGTGCGGCGTGTTTTACCATTGGCCCGCAATTCAGCGTTACCCATCACACTGGGATTGACGTTCTCGATGTAGGGAAGGTGACGCAACAAATCTGCATCGTCCAGAGACAGTGGTCTGACAGAACCGAGGACGCCAATATTGCCGCCTTGGGTCTGTGTCTTTCCGGGTTGAACGCTAATAATGTTGGAACCGAATTGCGAGAACTCAGATAACACAAACTGATGTAATCCCTCCCCGATGGAGGTAAGCAGAATCACTGCTGCAATGCCGATGGCGATACCCAAACCGGTCAGAAAGCTGCGCATCCGGTAAGTCAGGAAACTGGACGTGGTCAGACGGATCAGATCAGCGAATAACATAGCTTGTCATTCCCGCGCCGGCGGGAATCCAGCAAATTGAATAAGCCGTGCGTAGCGGGACAAAACCCAACTGCATGTCGAATAAATACACTGGATTCCGGCCTGCACCGGAATGACGAAGTTCATTATGTAGAGTGTCTATCAACGACCCGCCAATGCAGCAACCGGATCAAGCTTGGCAGCGCGTCTAGCTGGCCACACGCTAAACAGGATGCCTGTGCCCAACGCTGTCGCGCAAGCCGCTAGAACGGCCCACCACGGTGGTGAGACTGGCAAACTTGGATATATCTGTCCGATGAGTATGCTACCTGCATAGCCCAGCACTAAGCCGGCAATGCTTCCAATGCCGGAGAGTAAAGCAGCCTCGGCAAAAAAAATGGTGCGTATTTCTTTAGGTGGTGCGCCCAACGCCTTGAGCAGACCAATCTCCTTCACACGTTGTGCAACTGCAATAAGCATCACATTCATGATCAGCACACCGGCGACAGCCAGACTAATTGCGGCGATGGCACCAACAGCCATGGTCAACGCGGTGAGTATACGGTCAAACGTCGCCAGTACTGCGTCCTGTGTGATAACGGTGACATCTTTTTCGCCATTGTGGCGCTGAAACATAATTTCTTCGGCATCATGTTTGGTTTGTTCGATTACATCGCGACTTTTAGATTCAATAAGTATCCTGAACAAACCGGAAGTGTTGAATAGTTGATGTGCAGAAGCCACGGGTACGATAACGATCTCATCGGTATTGAAACCCATCGATTCACCTTGCGATGCCATCACGCCAATCACGCGAAAGCGTCTGTCACCCAGACGCACCCAAGCCCCCACCGCTTGCCCTACGCCAAACAATTCACGTTTAAGCTTGATGCCAAGAACACACACTGAAGCGCTTTCGTGAATATCTCCTGACGGCAGAAAACTGCCCAACCCCATGTTCATATGACGCACAGTCAACAAGTTAGCCGTTGAACCAAGTACAACCACTTCCCGGTTAAGCGCATTGAGCGAAAGCGTGGCCGAACCGACTGTTAAAGGAGCGATACGTTTAACAGTGAGTCCGTGAGAAATAGCCTCCGCGTCATCTAAAGAAATTTCGTGCGGAATCTGGCCGAGTAACATTCCGGGACCAATTCCAGCCGTTTCAGTACGACCAGGTAACACGATCACAAGGTTAGTACCCAGAGAAGAAAATTGATTAATGACGTAGCGCCGAGCGCCTTCGCCCAGTGCAGTCAGTATGACCACTGCTGCAACGCCGATTGACATGGCAAGAACCATCAACAGAGTTCGCGTCGGACTACCGCGCAAACTGCCGGAGGCAAATTGCAAAGTATCGGTGAGTTTCATGGTGTTGTTTTTTGATCTGACAGAATACTTCCATCCAGCATCTGCAACTGGCGTTTGGCCCGCGCGCCAATCTCTGCATCGTGTGTCACCAACACCAGAGTGATGCCTTGTTCCAACAAACCTTCCAGCAGTTTCAACACTTCCCAGCCTGTGGTGCGATCAAGATTGCCCGTCGGCTCATCGGCCAACAGTACGCTGGGTTGCATCACCGTAGCGCGGGCGATGGCTACTCTTTGGCGCTGACCGCCAGAAAGCTGATCTGGCCGATGTTCGGCACGCGCAACCAAGCCATAACTCTCGATCAGTTTTGCAACACGCTGTTTGCGTTGTTCCACGGGAATACCGGCTAGCATCATTGGCAGTTCGATATTTTGTGCCGCTGTAAGACGAGGTACTAAATGGAATGACTGGAACACAAAACCGATTTTTTCACTGCGGACGCGAGCTTGTTGTTCATCACTTAATGCGGAGACATTCCCGCCATCCAGTAGGTATTCTCCAGAAGTCGGCCTGTCCAGAAGTCCGAGCAGATTAAGCATGGTGGATTTGCCCGAACCCGACGGCCCCATGATAGAAAGATACTCGCCGTTGTTCAATTGCAAATTGATATCGCGCAAAGCTGAGACTTGCTGATCACCCACCACAAAAGAGCGGTTGACGTTGCGCAGTTCGATCATTTTGTTGCCGGGGCCACTTCAGGTAAAACTGCCGCCCCCGCTTTGACTCCCGGTCTATCCAAAGACGTGACAATTTGGTCACCTTCGTTCAATCCCGAAACGACTTCGGTAAATTCCCAATTAGACAAGCCGGTGACCACTACACGTTCTTCAAGTTTTCCATCGTTTTTATATAGCAACACACGCTTGCCTTCCATCAACGTCTGCGTAGGAATGCGCAGTACGCTCGTATGAGTATCATGAACGATCTCCACATCAGCGCTATAACCGACCAAAAGATTTTCATTCTTAGGTCGTTCAGAAAATTCAACTTCAACTTCTACCGTTCGCGCCTGTTTCTCAATTTCAAGCACGTAAGGCGCAATGCGTCTTACTTTACCTGCAAAAATGC
>CAIRAO010000298.1 GCA_903876625.1 uncultured Gallionellaceae bacterium
CAATTGTCTGAACTTACTGACCAACAAGCTGCCTATATCAACGTACCTAAGCAAGGTCCGTACAAGTCCGACCATTACCGCTACTAATCTGATGTGGCAATACTAACTGGAAAACGGGGGCGGGGTTTTCCGCCCCTCTTACCTTGAGAAGACAATGTATCTATTTTTGATTTGGGTACTGAATGCACTGGCGCTTATTGCCGTTGCCAATTTTGTTCCCGGCATTCGTGTGGACGGTTTTGAATCGGCATTAATTGCCGCCTTTTTTCTTGGCTTGGTCAATACGCTTATTCGCCCGATTTTCCTGATCCTCACGCTGCCTGTAACGGTTGTCACCTTGGGACTGTTCATTTTTGTCATCAATGGATTATTGTTCTGGTTTACGGGCTCGATTCTTAAAGGCTTCATCGTGGACAGCCTGTGGCATGGTGTATTTGGCGCAGTGTTATATAGCATATTCTCGTGGGCGCTTTCCGCAGCTGCCGCACAAATCATGAGGAAATAAAGTGAATAAACCCAACATTAGTTTCGAATTCTTTCCTCCACAAACTCCTGAAGGCGCAGAGAAATTGACCTCTGCGCGCAAAATACTCGCCACGCTCAAACCTGAATTCTTTTCTGTCACTTTTGGTGCCGGCGGCTCTACACAAGACCGCACTTTGGAAGCCATTCAACGCATTCATCAGGAAGGTTATCAGGCAGCTCCACACCTTTCCTGTGTTGGCTCCACGCGCGAAAATATTCTTTCTTTGTTGCTTACCTATAAGGAAATGGGTATTAAGCGTATTGTCGCTTTGCGCGGTGACCTCCCCTCAGGCATGGCCAGTATTGGTGAATTTCATTACGCCAACGAACTTGTCTCGTTCATCCGCGCTCAGACTGGGGAACATTTCCATATCGAAGTTGCTGCCTATCCTGAGTTTCATCCTCAAGCCAATTCGGCGCGTGAAGATATGCTTAACTTCAAACGCAAAATTCATGCGGGAGCAAACTCTGCTATCACTCAATATTTTTATAATGCCGATGCCTATTTCCGCTTCGTTGAAGAAAGCCGCAAACTGGGTGTTACTGCACCCATTGTTCCGGGTATTATGCCCATCGTTAGATATTCACAACTTGCCAGATTTTCGGATATGTGTGGAGCAGAGATTCCGCGTTGGATGCGCAAAACGATGGAAGGTTTTGGGGACGATGTTGATTCTGTGCAAAGTTTTGGTCGAGATATCGTTACACAGCTATGTGAGAAACTTATTGCTGGAGGCGCACCGGGATTACACTTTTACACGCTGAATCAGGCGAATGCTTCGGTTGACATTTTAAAACGACTGGACTACTCCGCTTAATAATCCCGACACTCTCACTTGGGGAAAGGTCTGCGGTGAAGGAACAATCTATGAAAATACCCGAACTACTATTACCCGCCGGCACACTCGATAAAATGCGGACCGCCTATTCCTTCGGAGCGGACGCTGTTTATGCAGGACAGCCACGCTATTCCCTGCGTGCTCGTAATAACGAATTCAAGCTGGAAGAATTACGAATCGGAATTGAAGAAGCGCATGCACTGGGCAAAAAACTGTTCGTCGCCAGCAATCTAATGCCGCACAATGCCAAAGTGAAGACTTACATGGCTGACATGGAGCCAGTCATTGCAATGCAACCTGATGCCTTAATTATGGCTGACCCGGGCTTGATCGCTATGGTGCGTGAGCGCTGGCCTGAAGTGGATGTACATTTGTCAGTCCAGGCCAATACCGTCAACTATGCCGCGGTGAAATTTTGGAAATCGCTCGGTCTGACACGTGTGATTTTGTCACGTGAACTTTCACTGGATGAGATCGAGGAAATTCGTCAACAGTGTCCGGATATTGAACTCGAAGTATTCATACACGGAGCACTGTGTATCGCCTATTCAGGCCGTTGCCTTCTTTCTGGATATTTCAACCACAGAGATGCAAATCAGGGCACTTGTACTAATTCCTGCCGCTGGGATTACAAAGTTGAAAACGCGAAAGAAGATGGTACGGGACACATTGAAAAAATCGATTTTGATTTTGATAAAGCCCGAAATGCAAGCCCTCTTTCTGATTGCGGTTCACAACCTCGACATCCTCTGGCTGAGCGAATTTATATGATTTCCCGTCCGGATCATCCTGAAGAGTTGATGCCAGTTCTTGAAGACGAGCACGGCACTTACATCATGAACTCCAAAGATTTGCGAGCGGTTGAACATGTCGAGCGGTTGGTGAAGATCGGCATCGACTCGCTTAAAGTCGAAGGCCGTACAAAATCCATTTACTATGTGGCACGTACCACCCAGGTTTATCGCCAGGCCATCGACGATGCCGTCAAAGGCCGTTCATTTAATCTGGAACTACTCGGAGCCTTGGATGCACTAGCCAATCGAGGCTACACCGATGGCTTTTACGAGCGCCACCATACACACGAACAGCAAAACTATATGCGAGGACACTCAGAAAGTTTCCGTCAGCAATATGTTGGAGATATCGTGGCATGTGCGAATGGTATGGCTGAAATCGATGTGAAGAATAAATTCCAAGTCGGGGATAAACTGGAAATCATTCACCCCGCTGGAAATCACATCATTCAATTAACTGAAATGCTCAGCCTTTCGGGTGAGCAAGTTTCAGTCGCACCTGGAAGTGGGCATCATGTGCAAATTCCGTTGCAAGGCGAATTGGCTAAGGGTATGGTAGCTCGATTCTTATAATTCTTTTTTGAGAATAAACTATGATTTTCTCCAACATTTCACAATCTGAACGTTATTCTGCTTTGCACCCGCTTTTCCCGCAAGCGTTCGAATACATTCGCAACACTGATTTATTTGCACTTGCCCCGGGACGCTACAAAATTTTAGGCGATAACCTGATCGCAATCATTGAATACCTACCGGGACGCACGCGGGAGATGGCTAAACTAGAGGCTCACCGGCGTTATATCGATATTCAAATGGTATTGGATGGCATTGAAGAAATGGGGTGGAAGCCACTCGCGGATTGTTATAACCCGGTAAGTGAACATAGCATGGAAAAGGATATCCTGTTTTTTCACGACGCTGCTGCATCGTGGATATCAACCCCGCCAGATCACTTCTGTATCTTCTTTCCTGAGGATGCACACGCACCTCTCGTAAGTAGCGGTCAGATTCGCAAAGTGATTTTTAAGGTGGCGGTGAATCCTGAAAATTGAGTTTTTCATCGCTACGGCATTTACTGAACCGGTTGCTAATCGAACGCCACATCTCCTTCTTCTACAACTGCGCCCAACTGGATATTTTTGAAGTCGAACAAATTTGCATCGAGCAAGTGTGAGGGTTTGACGTTCTGCAATGCGGTAAAGATTGTCTGGCTACGCCCTGGATATTCTTTCTCCCATTGCGTCAGCATTTCTTTGATATTTTGGCGCTGCAGGTTTCCTGCGATCCGCAAAGGTTGCAGGGGATAATGGGGAACTCCATGCCTCTTGCATAGCGTGCGATATCCTTCTCGACACAATACGCTAGGGGTCGAATGACGATATGGTCTCCCTTGTCAGTAACCAATTTGGGTGGCATTGCTTTAAGCTTGCCGCCGAAAAATATATTTAGAAATAGCGTTTCCACCATATCGTCCCGGTGATGTCCTAGCGCTATCTTGTTTGCTCCCAAATCGCCAGCCACCTTGTAAATGATTCCGCGACGCAGACGCGAACACAGTGAACAAGTAGTCTTGCCTTCGGGAATCTTGGCTTTGACAATAGAATAGGTATCTTGTGTTTCGATGTGGAAATCTACCCCGATATTTTTTAAATAATTGGGTAAAACTTCAGCAGGAAAACCAGGTTGTTTCTGATCGAGATTCATTGCGACTATCTTAAAATCAATCGGGGCACGTTTACGCAAGGTAAGTAAAATATCAAGTAGCGTGTAAGAATCTTTGCCACCACTCAGACACACCATTACCGTGTCGCCTTCTTCGATCATATTGAAATCGCCGATGGCCTTGCCGACCTGATGCTCGAGCCGCCCCTTGAGACGATTAAAGTTCGTGGAGTGATGTTCAAAGTGAACGGGTTGTACTAAGTCATTCATATATAATTCAAATATTAATGCTGCGACCGCCATCCACTGAAATAACTTGTCCTGTGATATAGGGTGCATCGGCAATCAAGAACTTTACAGTACGGGCAATGTCGTCCGGATTTCCCTCCCGCTTGAGCAAAGTGTGAGCCACAATTTTGCGGCGAACCTCTACATCCTGCCATTCCTGGTCTTCCGGCCAAGTGATCACCCCTGGGGAGACAGCGTTCACCCGAATCTGCGGTGCCAGTTCTTGAGCTAACCCTTTGGTCAATGCAACTAGCCCAGCCTTGGCAGCGCTATAAAGAACATGACCGTGCATTGGTCGTTCAGAATGAATATCGGCAATGTTCACGATCGTACCGTGACGGCGGTGAAGTTCTTCAGCAGCTGCCTGTGCCAAAAATAGCGGCGCTCTCAGATTTGTTCCCATCAAATCATTCCAATGTAGTTCGTTTACTTTGTCCAGAGGCGTGGCGTAAAAACTGGATGCGTTATTAATGAGCGCATCCAGATGGCCAAAACAATTGATCGAATCTTTAATCAACTGCTTCAACGCGACGACATCCAACAAATCGGCTTGCACACAATATGCAGAATTTTCGCGCTGATCGTTTAGTTCTGCGCGCAATGCCAGTGCTTCATAGAGCGAGGTACGATAGTGAATGACGATGTTTGCACCCGCCGCATGTAAACAACGACAGATTGCCGCACCCACGCGTTTTGCTCCTCCGGTCACTAACATCACTTTGCCTTGCATCGTGCTCTCCACTACACTTGGAATATTCGCGGATTATACCTGACCATGACCTCATCTTTACCCCAACCCTCAGACGAAGCTCTTGCTCACAGCGTTCGACTTTGCGAACTAATTAGACGTAATATTTCCGCTCAAGGAGGTTGGATTCCATTCTCACATTTTATGGAGCTAGCGCTGTACGCACCCGGTTTGGGTTATTACACTGCAGGCTCAAACAAATTCGGTAAGGACGGTGATTTCATTACCGCACCCGAGTTATCTTCATTGTTCGGGCGCACGCTTGCGCGTCAATTGATTGAGATCATGCACGCCAGCACTCCTCATATCCTTGAACTTGGTGCTGGCAGCGGCAAACTCGCTCTGGACATCTTGGGTGAATTGGAAAGACTTGGAGTGCTGCCTGAGCAATATTCGATACTTGAGGTCAGCGCAGATCTGCGCGAGCGCCAGCAAACGCTTATACATGAAAAACTGCCCCATCTTGTCCAGCGCGTTCATTGGCTGGATGCTTTACCCGATAGAATTTCAGGAGCCGTTATCGGTAACGAAGTGCTGGATGCACTTCCCGTGCATCTGCTGCATTGGAAGTCACTGAATTCTGAAATCTCCTCCCCCTTTCCGGCCCTTCACCTGGAAGAACGTAATCAAGTTATTTTGGAAAGAGGTGTTTCACTCGATAATGAGCGCTTCATGTGGCAGGACAGGTTACCCGAAAACCCACAATTGTTTGAACCCGCACAAAAATTAATTGTTCCTCATGATTATCTGAGTGAAATTTCTCTTGCTGCAAGGGGACTGATCTCCAGTCTGAGCGATCGCTTGGACGCGGGTGCATTATTATTTATAGACTATGGTTTTGGCGCGCGCGAGTATTATCACCCGCAACGCGCAAGCGGAACTCTGATGTGCCACTATCGGCACCATGCCCATGATGATCCATTTTTTCTGCCGGGCTTGCAGGACATCACCGCGCATGTTGATTTCACCGCAATTGCCGAAGCAGCCATCGACCATGGTGCTCACTTTCTTGGCTATACCTCTCAAGCTCATTTTCTGCTTAACAACGGCGTGGTGAATTATCTTAACGAAGTGTCTCCTAATAATGTTAGTGCTTATGCCCCGCTTTCCACACAATTTCAGAAACTCACCAGCCCCTCAGAGATGGGTGAACTGTTCAAAGTGATTGCGCTCGGGAAGGGGTTGGAAAAGCCGCTAACCGGATTCTTACGGGGCGATTTATCGAGGTTGTTGTGATCGGTAGCGGGACAGCTTCGTCAGCTGTTTTCCACCGGTTGCAGATAGCAAGGCAACGTTGTTAATTATTTAATTATATTTACTGCTACTTCGGAGTGTCTATGCTGGATTCGTCATTCCGATTGGCGAATTTCCTGATTTTTAGGGTATGGTCAACCTTCAAAAGTGAAATGATCTCTTTTCTATCTTTTCTTTTTGCGATTTCCATCGCACTTCCACTTTCTTTGGATGAGATATCCCTATTTGCTCCATATTTTAATAGCATGGAGACGGTCTTAGCCTGATTGCGAACAACCGCCAAAATTAACGGAGTGCATCCTGCGTTATCCAAAGCATCAATTTCTGCACCATATTCAAGTAGAAGATCTGTTAGTTCTGTAAAACCTGAAAGTGCTGCCCAATGCAATGGGGTATAGCCATCCCGGTCATATGAATTAATATAAGCACCCGACTGAATCAAAAGTAATGCAATTTCAATTTGATTATGTATTACCGAATGCAAAAGGGGCGACACTTCTGAATCTTCAAAAATTAAATTGACCACAAAACTGCTTGAAAGATAATTCTGAACCTTGTTTGCATCACCATTTTTTATGGCCACCTGAAAGTCTCGAGATGAAAGCCCCTCCTGTGCAGGAAGATTTTCCCATGCTTTTTTCAACATCGACTTCAAAGAAATATTTTGTTCGCGATAATGATTACGCAATGTGTTGAGAAATATTAACTCTTCAATAACTTGTTTGGAAAATCCTGATCTTGGAGGTGTTCTTGAACTTACTAGCAGTTCATTGTAATAGGGATCAAAATGAACCCCGTCCCACAAATTAATCAATTTTTCCAAGATACGCTTATAATCTCGTTCAAGCATATTTGGATATTTGCTTGGATAATTCTGAAACAATAAATCAACGTGACTTTTCATCTTTTTTTCATCAACTTTATTTATCTAACTTCACTTTTGTAAAATTTAGCCTGAATATAGCAAGATTTAATTCTTCACGCTAAACCGAAATTTTCCTTGTAGCGATTAAATGTTATGCGTTGTACTATGGTTGGATTAATACTAAATCATATTTTAAGACGAGTACATATGCCATTTGGCCTAGATATTTATTCCACCTTGAATAACCCTACTGACACTAAAAGGTTAAAGTCGGCTTGATTAATGCCGATATGTTTATATGTCGATTCTGTTTTGAATCATAAAGCTGGGAAATGATTATGAAAAATATTAAAATATTATCAACAGTCTTTATATTTCAATTGGTTACTGTCTTAGCCGCAACAAAATTGGGTGATAATTTTGTTGGATGGATAACTTGTATAGCTATTGCCTGCATATCACTAGTTACAATTCATCGATTTATTAATACTTCGTTTATTTTACCAAATGATCAATTGTGCACTACCATTCAAACTGTCAAAATGGAAGGAAATCTGGCTTTACGAACCGATCTAACAAGTTCTAAACACAATATTTTTAAAACTTTCAACGAGTTGCTCGATAATTTTCAGAGCATCATCGGAAAAGTGATGTTCAATTCCAATCAAGTAGCCAGTTCGGCTCACTCCCTTGAGGGAATGGCACGCAAAGTTGCCACTGGGTCAGGTGCCCAGCAAGATGCCGCTCAAGCAGCCAGTCAGGCAATCGAGGAAATGATAGCCAATATCCATAATATTTCTGAAAGCTCACGTCTTGCAACTGACAACGCAGATGACTCACTTAAACTTTCCAGCGATGGTGCAAAAAAAGCCCGATTAGCAGCCAGCGAAATCGAACGTATTGCGCAGGCATTTGAGGACACTGCTACTACAATTAACCAACTTGGCGAGCGAACACAACTTATTAACGGTATCGCAAGTTCCATTAGTGAAATCGCCGATCAAACTAATTTGCTTGCTCTCAATGCTGCAATTGAGGCTGCTCGTGCCGGTGAATCAGGACGTGGATTTGCCGTCGTTGCTGATGAAGTCCGAAAACTTGCTGAACGAACTTCGTTAGCCACAAAAGAAATTTCATCCGTAATTTCCAAGATACAGGTGGATACGGCTGAAGCTATAACCAAGGTTCAATCAGGCACTTCTCTAGCGCACGAAGGTGCTAATCTGGCAAGCAAAGCAGCTGATACGCTGACTCAAATTAACCTAAGCTCCCAATCTGTTCTGGATAAATCCTCTTCAATTTCAGATGCCATAGCAGAAGAAACCAAGGCTAGCGAGCTCGTAGGGAAAAAGATTTTCAACATTCTGGAGCTTGTTGAATCCAACTCTAAAGTTGTACAGGAAGTGCTGGACCAATCTACACACCTTGGTAACTTAGCTGTGAACCTTAAGGAAATCGAAAATGTTTTCAAGCTTGGTGAATCCGGTTTGAAAGGGCTTGAAGTTCATGGAAGAACTCCTGCTGTTGTTCAGATGGCAGCACGCGAGATTGAAAGGGCACTTGAACAAGCAATCGTTTCTAACCGAATCAGTGAGGCGGATCTGTTCGATGAAAAATATGAACGTATTCCCAAAGTGGAACCGCCTAAATATCACACTCGTTTTGACAGACTAACGGACGAGCTATTTCCTAGAATTCAAGAAGCTTTACTTGAACAACATCCGGAATTTGTTTATGCCGGTGCAGTTGACAGAAATGGTTATTTCCCAACCCATAACAATAAATTTTCGGCCCCCCCTACCGGAGACATCAAAATCGACATGCCTCGCTCTCGTAGCAAACGAATTTTTAATGATCCCGTTGGTAAGCGATGTGGAAATCATAACTTACCTTTTTTGCTACAAACCTACCGTCGCGATACCGGTGAAGTAATGCATGATGTATCTTCGCCAATATATGTGCGCGGGAAACAATGGGGCGGATTCAGGATCGGATATAAAGCATAGTCATTTTCTCTTCAATATTTATTATATAGTTAGGATGCTGCGGCGACACCCGTCGACTCTAATATCACTGCCTCCTTTGCCAGTTCTACTGCTTTAATAGCAGCCATCCTGACAATTTCAGCTTGAGCCAAATTTTTTCCACTACAACTAGCAATTCTTTTGCTGATGTCATGATCTGAATCTTTTCTTCAAGAGTGCTTCAAATTCCTCTATCGGCACTGGCTTGCTAAACAAATAACCTTGGCATAAAGGGCATTGGTTGAGTTCCAAAAATGCGCGTTGTTGCTCTGTCTCTACTCCTTCTGCAATCACCTCGAATTCAAGGTTTTTAGCCATCCCGATTATCGTTTGAATGATGATTGCATCAGATTTTCTTACACCTATATTTCGCACAAATGTCTGATCGATTTTGATTTGGCTAAGTGGCAGTTGAGTCAAATATGCCATCGACGAGAATCCGGTTCCGAAGTCATCCATGGAAAAGCGCACACCTTCCTTCTTGAGCATATTCATCTTGTTAATTGTGTCATCAACATCTTCCAACACCTGGCTTTCAGTTAGTTCGAGTTTGAGGCGGCTTGGATTAATTGCTGTCCTTTTCATTGCAGAAACTACTTCCTCCACAAAATTGCGCTGGCGGAATTGGCGTGAGCTGACATTGACTGCGAGCTGCAATGTACTGGTAAGTGGATTGCCCTCCCATTTCTTGAGCTGGCTACAGGCAGTCTCAAGTACCCACAGTCCTATGGCTAAAATTAATTTTGACTCCTCGGCATAAGGGATAAACTCCATGGGAGAGACCAAACCTCGTTCTGGATGCTCCCATCGAATTAGTGCCTCTGCCCCTACGGTCTGACCTGTATGCGTGGCTTGTAATTGGTAATACAGTTTGAATTGACTCTTTGCAAGTGCAATATTCAAGTCAACCTTCATTGCTTCTCGCTCAGTAATGATGGTTTGCATCAGGTGATCAAAGAAACGCGCAGTATTTCTGCCTTCCTTCTTGGCTTGATACATGGCGATGTCAGCCTGCTTTAAAAGTTCTTCCATATTCTGACCGTCACCGCTAAACATGGTCGCTCCAATGCTAGGTGTGTTTATATATTCTTGGGAAGCAAGCATGTAAGGTTTATTTAGCTCTTCAATAATCTTGGTAGTTACAATTTCCGTCTGCTTTACCGCTTCTATGGGTAATGCACTCAAGTTTTCCAGCAATACCACGAACTCGTCACCCCCCAAACGAGCGACAGTGTCACCTTGACGTACGCTGGAAACCAGGCGATCAGCAACCTTCTGCAGCAAAATATCACCAATAGCATGGCCGAGTGTGTCATTAAGCGTTTTGAAGTTATCCAAGTCAATAAATAGAAGTGAGCCTGCTTTACCGCTTCGTTCGCTTAATGCTAATGCCTGCAAAAGTCGATCTAAAAGCAATTGCCTGTTAGGAAGTCCCGTGAGCTGATCGAAAAATGCCAGACGCTGGATTTCATTCGCAGCTTTGCTGCTCATGGTGATGTCAGTCAATGTTGCCACATAATTCGTGATGTTGCCTGAGCGATCTTTCACCGCTGAAATTGTTAGATGCTCCGGGTATACTTCACCATTCTTACGTTTGTTCCATATTTCTCCTTCCCAGAACCCCGTAAGATTGATGGCCCTCCACATTTGTTCATAAAATTGTTCGTTCTGACGACCCGATTGGAGCAAGCTCGGATTTTTGCCTTTCACTTCCTCTTCGCTATATCCCGTAATTTTGGTAAAGGTAGCATTCACTCTGAGAATCGTG
>CAIRAO010000299.1 GCA_903876625.1 uncultured Gallionellaceae bacterium
AGTTGCAAAATTATACCCCCAGAAATGAAATGGAAATATAGGCCAAACGACCTAGACAATCAATCAAAGTATCTAGATAGTTGTCTAGGCCAAATGGCATACACCTGAATTGCCAGATCCAGAGTAACGTTGAGTGAATAGGTTCATATTCTTAAGTGAGTAGCGTTTCGTTGGAGGTACTAATGTGTGTCTGATGCTTCTTGTAACGTAGCAATGCAATTTAGATTAAATAACGAAAGTGACGTTCTTGTTGAGGAACGCTGCAAGACCCATCAGTCAACATTGAAGGTGACTTATCATTACCTCAATAATTTACTGAATGAATTTCAATATGTTCTATTGCAATTGGAACAAAAGGGCAAGGTTGATGATGATGTTATAAGAGCGATAAAGGCAACCATGAACAAAAACATTTTAGATCTTCGTGCATTTGAGAATTTGAAAAACCCAACCAGTGAAAGAACAGATAAATTTATTAAATTGAACGTGAGAAGTTTTGTACGTCCAACTCGTCAGCTGTTCCCCTTTTTGCGGGCCCGGATGTTAATTGACGAAAACCTCAGGGTCAACCAGAAAAAGTATCTAGATACTTTAAGTTAATCGTTAGTGGCTTCAATTCTTGTTTCCATGATCTTCACTTAATCGAATATAACCAGAGAAAAGTCGTAAACCCTGAAATATCCTCTATCCTGTTGCTAGAAAAATTGGGCAACCTTGCGATTGCCCAGAATAGGAGGAGCCTACAAAGATACAAGTTACCCAATCAAGGATCAGATACTTGGTTCAGATTCTAAGAATAAATTACATTTTTGCATATATGCCAAACGGCCTATATACTTTTAACTTTCATCTATACCTTTTTTGTGTACCTCATAAGTTGCGGGATTGATTACCTTAGATCAGTATAGGGTTACTTGGCTATTTGCAGAAATTTCGAAACACCCGACGTTCCTGACGAACCCGACGCCGGTGCAATACCTACAAGCTCATACTGAAAATGTTATTTGCTTCTTATCGAACTTCTTCTTGTGCTGCTTCTGAACATCGACCGGTATCTGCGAAAACGCCACTGCAGCTTTCAATAGCAATGTATCTGACAAGTTTGTTGATGATGGCATTTCTTTTAATCGTTGGTATTCCAAAATGGCTAAATATTCCATCCTTGAATGCAATTCTGAATCGCTTAAGCGGTCTTTCTCAACTTCTAAGTGGTGCACTTTCAAGTATTACCGCAGGGGCACGATATACGCGATACCTTCGCAAGTGTTGCTGAGGATTTAGTGTCGGCATAAATATGTGTAAATTAATTTTAATGTCAGTGTTGCTGATGGCAAAATGTAGTGGGCAATAGTCTAATTAAGGAATACATAGAGAAATTTCTTAGAAAGGAAATTAATGTTTAAAAAGATCGCGATAGTCTTAATTCTTTTTGTACTTGTCGGTTGTGGAACATATGCCGCCAGGATTGAGGAAAACAGAGCAAAGATTTCCTATATTAATAAGGGAATGAGTAAATACCAAGTTATTCAAGTTATGGGTAACTTAACTGCCAAGCAGGGTGTAAATGAACGGTTTAATAACCCATATAAAACAGAAACGATTGATTGCGACAAAGGCGCTTCATGCGAGGTTTATTACTACTATACTGATTTCATCGATGAAGATGGAAAAGATTGGGAAAGCGGCATGACACCTATCGTATTTAAGGATGAAAGAGTTATAGGAATTGGATGGAGATTCCTTGACCCTTCGACTAAAACAATAACTATTCATTCTCGATAAAGTAAGTTCCATATTAAAGCAGGTAAAACTCACTGCCTTCTATTTGACCGCCCTAGCAATAGCGGCGGTTTTTTATTGCTGTTAGGCGTCAATTGCATCAAGTCATTTTGGAAATGACATTGTGAGAAAGCAGCGATTCAGAATTTCAGTTTCGCAGTTTCCCAGTTCGCCAGTTTTGCACACACCTGCGACCACCTGCTGCCCCCAACTGATCCCTTCGTATCCCTACGGGTCGTACGGGTCCCGACAACGCCCCCGACTCCGAGCCCGCCGTTGTCCCAGTTTGCCCCATAGTCGCGCCAGACGTATCCGAGGCGAACCAACTGGGGGTGTCGGTAGGGGGTAGCCACCCCGTGTGAGTTGATGGGGCGTTATGTTGCAGTATGGTGGATCAGAGAAATATTCCACGGTAGAGTGCGCAGGAAAGACCGCTATGTACCTATGCGTTTGAGGGTGTGTATTTCCGTTCATAACCTCATGGAGACTTTCGACGCAGCAATTAGGTCGCCATAAACCAGTCATTCGAGTAAGAGAGCAAACGAGTCAAAAATCAATATTATGAACTCCTAAGTGATGTCTCAAACTGGTCAACCGGAACTGGCCTGCCGAACAAATATCCTTGATATTTTTGGCAACCTCTAAGCGCCAGGAACTCGAGTTGTGCTTCTGTCTCTACACCTTCAGCAATCACATCTAACCTTAAACTCAGTGCCATACGGATAATCGTCAACACGATGTTCTGATTGCTATCGTTGGCATTGATGTGCTGCACGAATGACTGGTCGATCTTGAGTTGATCGATAGGCAATTTCTGTAAATAGCGCAACGATGAATATCCCGTCCCGAAATCATCCAAGGAAAGGGTAATGCCAATATCATGCAGCTTCCGCATTTTGATTATAGTTTCTTCGATGTTCTCCACCAGCATGGATTCGGTCAACTCTAGTTTTAGGTGATGTGGGTCGATTCCACTTTGCAGAACAATCTCTTTTACCTGATCGACATAATTAACCTGACGGAATTGCCTTTCACTGACATTTACTGAAATGATCAGCTTACCAGTTACCTCATCTTGTTCCCACTGTTTGATTTGCTTACAGGCTGACATTAGTACCCAGTTCCCAATCTCAAGGATCATGCCTGTTTCTTCCGCAATCGAAATGAAATCAGCAGGTGAGATCAAACCTTTTTCAGGATGAACCCATCGGATCAATGCTTCTGCACCACAAGGCAGATGTGAACTATCTGTCTGAATCTGATAATACAACTGAAATTGTTGTTGCTGGATCGCC
>CAIRAO010000300.1 GCA_903876625.1 uncultured Gallionellaceae bacterium
AAACCAAGCGAAGCAGCCGAAAGGGTAAGTGATGCAAGATAAATAAAAAAGCTGCCCTGCTGAAATGAGATGAACGATAGAAATGCCGCGGCAATCACTGCTGTGCTGGTAGCAAGCCCATCCAAGCCATCGATAAAATTGCAAGCATTAGTGAGCCCAAAAGTCCATAGCAAAGTCAGTGGATATGCCCCCCATCCCCAACGCACTTCGCCGAATAAAGGCAAATGGGTCACGTCGATAACGACGCCCGATATCATTGCGACCACAACTGCCAATATATGCCCGGCAAATTTAATCTTGAATGACACATGCCTGAAATCATCATAAAGTGAGAGTGCGGCGATCGCAAAAGAAGCCAACAAAAAGCCAACAAAATACGGTGTATAGATGGGCGATTTATCACCAATTAAGTGAATGAGCGAAATGCCTACCAAGAATGCCACTACAATGGCGATGCCGCCACCTCTGGGTGTTATTCGGGTATGAGACGAACGCTCGTTTGGAACATCAAAAATTCTTAGCTTACGAATCAACAATCTGGTTGCAAATGCCGAAATGCTAATAATAGCGATGGCAAATAAAACATGACGCAGAAAAAAATAGGCATCCACTATTTATGGCTTTCATCCATTAATTTGTAACTCCAATAAACATACCCAAAGACTGTCCCAATCCAACCAAAATATCCAGTTGAGTAATTGCTCTATGCCTAACCTATATGTGCCGTAACACTGGTATTAGAAACTAAGGACTCTGCCACCATTTCTAGAGTACGACTTTTAGAAAATTGCCCGAATCGTCTTAAATATCAACGTCAAGTCAAACAACAACGATCTTTCTGAAACATATTTTTGGTATAAATATATTTTCTGGGGCAGTATTTTTTCGATATAATCACGTTCTGGATCCCTTGATTCAGAAAGAATATCATTCTCATCTTTGAACTCAATTGAAGCCAAATCTGTGATACCTGGCCGTACAGACAAAATGACCTCTCTAGCCTTTTCAGGATACATCGCCATATAACGCGGCACTTCCGGCCTTGGACCAACCAAGCTCATCGCCCCCTGCGCAACATCAATTAACTGCGCCAACTCATCCAATTTGTATTTGCGCAGCCAAAAGCCAATCCGAGTAATTCGACGGTCATTACCTGTAGTCAACAGTAATCCTTTAGATTCAGCATTAACGCTCATCGTACGAAATTTATGAATACTGAAATGGACGCCAAACCGCCCAACGCGCTCCTGCCGAAAAAAAACAGGCCCAGGAGAATCTAACCTGATCAGAATCGCAATTAGCAAAAACAAAGGCAAAAGAAATAGCAACCCGAGTCCTGCAAATACCAAATCAAATAGACGTTTGACTATCAACTTATAATTTCCCTTATCGCCCTAACCACTCTGGATTGATCCTCATCGGTCATTTTCGTGTACAAAGGCAAGCTTACTGCCGACTGATACACAGCCAGGGCATTGGGGAAATCTTCCGGCTTGAGCTTATAAGTATCACGCCAATACGGATGCAAATGCAGAGGAATAAAGTGTACGCTACAACCAATCCCCCGTTGACTCATCTCCTCGATAAAGCGATCACGTTGCATACCTGCATTGGATTGAAGCTGAATTACATACAAATGCCAGGCATGCATATCCTCATGCGCGGCATGAGGAGGAAATTTAATAGGAAACCCTGCAAGCTCCCGGTCATAGCGTTCAGCCATCGCCTGACGCCGTTTCTGAAATGGCCAAGCTTTTTTAAGCTGATGGATGCCCATTGCTGCCGCCAGATCGGTCATGTTGTATTTGAAACCTGGCGCAACCACCTCATAATGCCATGATGGTTTTGTAGATGTGTAACGATCAAATGCATCGCGGCTAATCCCATGCAGACGCATCATACGACAACGTGCGGCAATGTCAGGATTACGCGTGACAACCATTCCCCCCTCCCCGGTGGTAATGGTTTTAGTCGCATAAAAACTGAATACTGCAGCATCGCTTTCCAGGTCGCCTATCAATTTACCTTGATACCTTGTGGGTAAAGCATGAGCCGCATCTTCGATAACTTTTAGATTATGCTTGCGTGCAATCCGTAGAATTTCCGTCATATCGCACGCCAATCCTGCGAAATGAACTGGAATAATTGCCTTGGTCTTACTCGTGATAGCAGCTTCAATTTTTGTCTGATCAATATTCAAGGTATTAGGATCAATATCTACGAATACCGGATGCGCTCCCAAATAACGAACCACCTCTGCGGTTGCGGTAAAGGTATACGGTGTGGTAATTACCTCATCGCCACTACTAATTCCAACAGCTTCGAGCGCAATATGCAAGCCAGCCGTAGCTGAATTAACCGCTATGGATTCTGTCACCGCATCAAATACACTGGAAAAATCTTGCTCAAAACGTTTGGTCTTTGGTCCAGTCGTAATCCAGCCCGAGCGAAGTGCATCCACAACCTCGGCAATCTCCTCTTCTCCGATATCAGGCAGTGCAAACGGGATAAATTTATGTTCCATTGCAATTATTCACTTAATTTACTGTTCGAAAATCGCGGTTCACTAATAGTACGGTTTTATAAGGTACCGAAGTCTCTGACGAAGTCACATTATTCATTTGAAATTTTCTTTATCAGTATATGATCAATCTTTCTAGTGTCCCATGGAAGAAATCTAAAAAACCCTCTGCCACGGAACATATTAAATAATGCCCGCGGTCCGGAAATCAGAATTTTTAGAGGAGGGTCACTTACTGGCCCACAACTCACTATCTGACAGCCAGATTTCATGGCAATGTTTGCTAAATCCTCAAGAACATAGAACGTCTTATGTGTTGGATCTTCATGGAAGTGATACGAAGAACCTATTTGCTTTCGATATGACGTCCTAATAGATGGAAATTCTGCATACAGTACTCCGCCTAGACGAAGAAGCGCGGCAAGCTTTTTGAAAACCAACGCCCCATTATTAATGTGCTCCATCACGTGATTGATTATTATCAAATCATAAATTGGCAAAAAGGAATCAAGAGCGCAATCATCTTCCAAATTTTTACGAACGAAAATATCACCAACATCTAGCTCAAAATCAATATCTGATATATCAAGGCCATGATATATTGATGTCGGGTAAACATGCTTGCATTCGGCATATGAAGCATTTGCAACACCAATATCTAGGATATGTACTGGCCTTGGATTTTCGGCGTATGTTGATCTAAATTTTGGCTTTCCATGCTTTGCAAAAATTCTCTTTGCATGTGCAACTAGTTTACTCATTTAATTTGCCTAAGAAATTAAAATTGATTGCAGATTGTTGGAAACGCATACCGTCTGCAGGAACAGGCAATCAGCTTTATGCCATCATGGCAGAGCCATTTCTCTGTTTGGTGGACGAAGTCACCCCTTGATTATACACCGTGTACCCCGAACTTACCTTGAACAGCCTATTCCAGTATGAAATGGGTCAAAGGCTCATTATTGATGACCGACCACAGTTAGAGCAAGCTATAATTATGATCGAGGTTGCGTCCAAACATAGTGTGCCGGAAACGCGCGCCGCGTTCAGGTTGGTTAAACGAGGGTTCATTTCTGCTAATTTAGCTGGCAGGGACGAGCACAGTTGCTTTAGTTCGGCTTCGTCTAAGGCGATGGGCATAACGAAGGCGGGAGGTATATACCGCAAAAGTCAACAAACACATACTCGGAACACGGAGCTACTATGACACAAGACACGCAGAACCAACCGGAATCAAACAACTATTTTGTTCACAAGTTAGCTGAAGTTCAAACAACAGCAATAGGCAACGATACTAAAATCTGGCAGTTCTGCGTTGTATTGAAAGGCGCTAAAATCGGCTCTAACGTCAACGTTTGTTCTCACTGCTTTATTGAAAACGACGTAGTAATAGGCAACAACGTCACCGTAAAAAACGGCATCTATATATTTGACGGCATTACGTTAGAAGACAATGTTTTTGTTGGTCCAAATGTAACATTTACAAACGAAAAAAAGCCGCGCTCAAAAGTCTATCCCGCCGAGTTTCCTAAAACACTTATTAAAAAGGGAGCGTCAATTGGTGGCGGAGCAGTGATATTGCCTGGCATAACAATCGGAGAATATGCAATGATTGGCGCGGGCGGTATCGTTACTAAAGATGTTCCACCCTACGCAGTCGTTTACGGTAATCCCGCAAGAATACAGGCTTCTCTAAACGTTTGTGACCAGAATAGCCTAGATACTGTTGGAGTACTCACGAAGAAGACTCATTCAAAACTCTGATTATAATATTTCTTAGTAAATGCAAAAGATTTAACAACATAATAATTTCTTATGTTGAAAGCCTTTATTAAGAATTCAAGTACTAGGGGAAACCACGGCCTTAGAAAAAACCTGACTCTACTAGCAAGA
>CAIRAO010000301.1 GCA_903876625.1 uncultured Gallionellaceae bacterium
GCCAAAGCCGTCTTAACTTAGGGTATTTTGATTTTTTGATAGAATTCTCGACCAAGAACTTCCAGTGAGCTGCACTCAAATATAGGCTTTGATATGAGCCAGTAGCGCCGACCAAGCCAACCTGTTCCTGAGAAATGTATTGGTACAATTTTAATAGCCATTCCGAATCGAGAATAATACTAAATGAATTAAGGAAACAATAATATTTGTAATCGAAAGCGTGGTGAACTGCGAAATATGCGGTGATATCGAAACCATCGTCCGATACGTGGAGTTCTCTATAGTTAAATGACTTTAACAATAATCTGTATTCTTGTGAGGGGCCATCACTGTTGAAACCTTTAAATAGAATAATCAAATCATGTGTTATTCCGCCTGGGTTTAATTTGTATGATTCAAGAAAATCTTTTAACGGGCCAGTGCCGTTATGAGCACGAACAAGGTGAACAACACAAAGTTCTTTCTTAAATTCTCTCATAAATTCTTATACATTCTTTACTGCATAGGACTCAGGGTCGACTTTTTCGAAAACATCAAGTATTGTATGAAAATTACCAACCACTTCAGGCATGGGGTTCGCCAGGTGAGATCCGGTTGTTGCCTGCACCCGGCTGGCTAAGTGAAAACGATAGCGTTTTGGCACGATTCTCGCTAAGACTGCGATGAAAGAGAGTACGAACCCATAGCGCAGCCATTCGTTCAGGTGCATCTTTTTTCTCAGTAGATGATAAGCTTTCCCTGCGCTGCTTCCAGCAAGTAATCCGGCATAAATGGAGAATATCTGAATGCGCCGGTAGCGGTCATAATTAACCTTGATATCCAGCTCGCCACCAAAATTTACAGCGAGCGTTTCCATGGAAATCAGCCACGAGGTATTCATGGCGATTCCTGGCAGAACCACTTTCTTTAGTCGGTTCACCATGTCTATTTCAGGAATATTATTAAGGAATTGATTCCCGTCGCTCTCTGCATCATTGAAGTAATAGTAACCGAATGATTTTGGACTAATGCCTATAGTTACAAGCGGTTGCGGCACGATGAGTATGCGCCCTGCCTTCAGCATCATGGCATTGGAGGCATAGTAGTCGGGATAAGGTGACTGATAGAATGTGCCATATCGCTTCATTTTTTCAATGAGTTTTCTACTCACTAGGGAAAATTGCATGTTGAAATCGAAAGCTACTCTGAAGTTCATGGAATCTTTGACGAATTCCATTGCCCTATTTTTTTCGAGCCAGAATGGCTCGCTTGCAGACTGAAAAATCATTCTTTTGTTATATGTCCGCAAGAAGCCATCTGGAATCCCAGGCATGACGCCGGGATAGGCGTATAGGAAGGCGCTGGTATAGACGAACTCAGGCGAATCGAATTTTTCGATTAAGTTGCTTAGCGTAGAAAAATAACCTTTCATCAAACAGTCATCATCGCCCAACATAATGATGTAGTCGCCATTGCTTTTGTCGAGGGCATTATTCCAATTGTCAGTTACCGGGATAAATTGATCTGTACGAAAGTACCTGATGCGAAAATCTCCAAGTGACTGGATGTATTCGCCCACATCCTCCTCTGAAAAATTATCTGAAACAATAATTTCCCAGTCGTCGTAATTTTGCCTTCTCACCGTTTCGATTGCACGAGAAAGAAGATCAAGGCGATTTCGCGTCGGTAGCAATACCGAAAATTTCATATCATGACTCTTTCCGAAAAACCATGGTATAGGCACTGCCCTTTCCTTCTATCTTTTCAATAGGGCTGAGCAGCTTTCCCACCATTCGCCCTATTGTCCGCAATTTACGGTTGATTTCGGAACTTGCACTTAAATTGGCGAAAAAATATTCCCAGCCGAAAATATTCCATCTAAGTCCACCTTCATCAGTGGTAGTGATCAATTCAACTTTCATTCCCAAAGAGGCCATCTTACTAACTAGAATCTGTTCAGGAATGAGCATTAAATGCCGTGGTGCATCAACATGCGGCCAAAAACGTCCTAGAATATGGAACTGGAAAGCATCTGGATTCGGTGCCGCCAATATCAGAATTCCACCAGGATTAAGTTTCTCACTAATTATTTCCAGCAATTCCAATGGGTTGGGCAAATGTTCAATGACATGCCACAACGCGATGACATCAAAAGGCTTGAGCGATTTAAGCGCTCCACACGTGTCGCTGCTATTGACGGTAGGTATACCTGCTACCTTGTTCAAGAACTCGCTACACCTTGCATCCATCTCTATGGCTTCGGTTTCGAATCCAGACTTTTTGGCAAAATAGGCAAAACATCCCTGAGATGGTCCTATCTCTAGCAATCTTCCTTTTCTGGCATAACGCTGTATTATTTCAATCTTGTATCTCTCATGAACTTCACCCTCCTCCAGTATTTTGGTTGAGTCTGAAACAGCATAATAAGACTGCGGATAATAGTCGCCAAGATTTTTAGGTATTGGCGCAATGAAAATAAGTCCACATTGCGGGCAGCGATAATGTTTAAAAACTTCCTGAGTTATTTTTCGATTGTAATCTAGGCTACGGAAGTAAAGTCCGGACTCGGTGTTGCAGTATGAACACAAAATTTTCATAGCATCTCAATTGAAGTGACTCACATTGTGAAAGAAACTTCTACAACTCTTTTCATTTCACCAATTTATCCCTATATTTTATATTGAGATACAGTTGCAATGCATCGCGCCAATGCGGCAATAAAATCCCCAAATCCCTTGCCTTAGTATTGGCAAGCGCGGAATAAAGCGGGCGTCGCATTTCCCCGCTCATACCGCCACGGTCTACCGGACGCAAATCTACATTGATGTTCAAAAGTTCATAAATGGCTTGGGTAAACTCGAACCAAGTGCACTCGCCCTCATTCACCAGATGGTAGATACCGGGAACAAGTTGCGGATGTTCGATAAGTTTTAATACGGCTTGTGCAAGGTCGTCTGTATAGGTAGGTGAAACAACCTGATCGCAACCCATTTCCATCTCGCTACTGCTTTGTGCATCCGCAATGCGTTTATCAACGAAATTGCCTCCTTTGGAACTAGCACCACTCAAACCATACAGGCCGCATGTACGAATAACCACTGCGTGTTGAGGTGCTGTTGCCAAAGCTGACAACTCCCCAGCCAGCCTAGAGATCCCATACATCTGCAATGGCCGAGTTCGGTCATCTTCGCGATAAGGTGTTTTTCTCTCTCCACCAAAGACATAGTCCGTGCTGAATGTTACTAAAAGCGTATCTGCTTTTTTACATGCAAGCGCCAAATCCCGAACCGACTGGCAATTCACGGCAAATGCGCGAAGCGGCTCCACTTCACATTGGGGTACATTGTGAAACGCCGCCGTGTTAACGACTACGTCAGGGTGAAATTCGGCTATTACGCGCTCATACGACTCTTTGGATTCGATGTCGAGTTCGGCACGATCTGGTGCATAGATACGGTGAGTTGTTTGCTCGGCCAGAATGCTACTTCCAAGCTGCCCGGTTTTTCCTATTAGCAATATATTCAAAGCAAATAACCTGTCTCACTCGATCGTAAGCTCTGGGACTGCGGTGACGAATTTGCCGCCCCATTCACGAATGTAAGCTAATTGTGCCATCACCTCCGCGCGCAAGTTCCAAGGCAGTATCACCACATAATCCGGGCGTGTCTGTTTCAAGTGTGCTTCGGATACGATCGGGAGGCGACATCCGGGCAGATATTTGTCCTGCTTGGCAGGGTTCAGGTCAACTACGTAAGACAGCAAGTCCGGGCGCACCCCCGCGTAGTTCATCAGGGTATTGCCTTTTGCCGCTGCACCGTATCCCGCTGCAGTTTTACCCGCACGCTTGGCTTCGATCAAAAATGCGAGGAAATCATTCTTTACTTTGTTAGCCTTGTTTTGAAAGTCGGCATAAAACGCTGTACTGGTCATCCCCGCCCCTGCTTCGCGCTCAAGCAGTTTGGCCACATTCGGGCTAAGTTCACGCTTGCCTGTGTCTTTGCGTTGCGCATAAACGCGCAGACTGCCCCCGTGGGTCGTTAACTCTTCCACATCAAACACACTTAATCCGTTTCGCTCAAATATGCGCTTCACCGCTGTAAGCGAAAGATACGAGTAGTGTTCGTGGTAAATGGTATCGAACTGGTTTTCAGTAACCAATTTCAACAAATGTGGAAACTCAAAGGTTGAGACGCCGGGTGGTTTCAATAGCGCCGCAAAGCCTCCTGCAAAATCATTAATGTCAGGCACATGGGCTAGTACATTATTGGCTGCAGTCAGATCTGCTTGCTTACCCTGTGAGGCAAGTTGTTGACCCAATTTAACTCCGAAGAATTCTTCCACAATTTCGATGCCTTTGGCACGCGCCGCATTGGCAGTGCTGGTCGTGGGCTCTATACCCAGACAAGGAATGCCGCGTGCTTTGGCATACTGCAGCAAATAGCCGTCGTTGGCCGCCACTTCCACAATATGCGATTGGCTATTGAGGCCAAATCGCGAGGCCATATCTGCAACATATTTTTCTGCATGCTTTAACCAGGTCGTCGAAAACGAGCTGAAATAAGCATAATCCGAGGAGAACAATTCATCTGCACCTGCATAGTCTTCTGTCTGCACCAGCCAGCATTCGGTACATACCAACACGCGTAACGGGAAATACTTTTCCGGGGCATGCAGTTTCTTTTGGGTAAGATAGGCATTTGAAGGCGGAGAAGTCGCCAGATCAATCAACGATAGTTTTAATTCGGTTTGACAGTGGCGGCACTTCATCTAAAAACTCCCTGGTATTTTTCATCGATAAAAGCATGGCTGCGATCCCGATTTGACAGATCGCCTATGGGTAAGGGCCAAGTGATATTTAATTTGGGATCGGCCACATTCAGCGCATCTTCAGATTCGGGATGATAAAACGCCGTATGCAGATAGATCAGTTCGCAATCTTCCGTCAGCGCCTGAAAACCGTGTGCGAATCCTTCGGGAATCAGCAAACTCTTGCGATTGGTAGCTGACAGTATTTCGCCATGCCAATGCAAAAATGTAGGAGAATCACGCCGCAGATCTACAGCCACATCCCATATTTCACCTTTTAAGCAGCTTACCAATTTGATCTCGTTATGAGGCGAGTGTTGAAAATGCAAACCGCGCACGGCACCTTTTTTACGTGTCAAGGTGTGGTTCATTTGCGCGATGGGTTTGTTTAGTCCTGCCTCGCAAAATTCTTCTGCACAAAAAAAACGCGATAAGAAACCACGATCATCCTCGATTGCTTTGCGCTGTACCAGTACCAGACCACTCAAAGGAGTCGCTATAAAATCAAAGCGTGCCATATTCTTTTTAGTCTCGTTTGAAGGATTGATATTCAGCAATTTGCCTCAGCGTCACACTTCGCATCTTTTCGGCATTACGCCATGCTTCGTGCCATTCCATCGTCTTTTGTAATGCGGTTTGCAGTTTCCACTTTGGCTGCCAGCCCAATTGACTATGCGCTTTGCTGCTATCCAATTTGAGATAGTTTGCTTCATGCGGTTGTGGGCGTTCATCGCATTGCCATTTGACGTCTTTGCGCATTTCGGCCAACCTTTCCACAATCCAACGTACGGGCTTGGCATCCTCATCCGCCGGACCAAAGTTCCAACCTTCAGCAAACTGCATTCCACCGGTGTGCAGCTTTTCAGCGAGTGTCAGATATCCCGATAGTGGTTCAAGCACATGTTGCCAGGGGCGAGTGGATTGGGGGGAGCGTATTTCCAATTTTTGACCGGCATCCATAGCGCGTAA
>CAIRAO010000302.1 GCA_903876625.1 uncultured Gallionellaceae bacterium
CAGTTGCTTGGACAACAATCAGATGAATGTGATTTGTCATCAGACAGTAAGCGAGAACTTCAACCTGATGTATTTCTGTATATTCCTTGAACCATGACAAATACGCTTGGCGATCTTCATCGGAGAAAAAAGGTTTTGCGACGATTGCCTCTCTGAGTTACGTGGTGAGGAAGACCTGCAAATGCTGTTATTGATAACCTTGACATGACGGTAATATATCAAAACAAAGGGCAGCGTCCCCTTTTTCAATCAAACATGAATTATCGTGTCATTATAGCTGGCAACCAACTTATCGTGAGTAATCAGTCGCATAGGTTCGACAAGTGCCTGAGCAACTAATAACCGGTCAAAAGGATCTTGATGATAGTTTGGTAGCTCCTCTACAGCTACTGCGTGCTCAGGCTCAATGGAAAGAAAGCGATACCCTGCCTGACGAAAATATTGCATCGCATCCCGACCGGGAATGGGCACACCACAGCGGCCTAAGCTATATTTAATGGAAATTTCCCAAACACTTACAGAGCTTATCCAGACTGTACTACTCTGAGCAAGAATCAACTTCCTCGCTTTGTCAGACAAATTAGGATTGTCAGTTATAGCCCACAAAGCCACATGAGTATCAAGCAAAATATTCAATCGTCAATACCACCAAAAAAAAGCTTCGCCACAACCTCGTTGTTGGCATCAATATCGGCAGGAACCTCGAATGCGCCTTTGGCTACGCCGATTCGCTGCCCTGACAGAACATTATCAATTGGCACCAGTTTTGCCGCTGGCCGCCCGTTTCGAGCAATAATGATTTCCCTCTCAGCCCCTATCTCTATTGCTTCTACAAGCCGAGATAAGCTGGATTTTGCTTGCAACATATTTACCGCATGCATAATACTACTCCTGGATTATATGGAGTTAGTCTAGTCTAGCTAAATAAAAAAAACAAGCACAATCGCTTGGCATTGGCAATTGGTAAGCATTTAGTGTCAGAACTTCGGATTACGGCCCAAGCCGGTTTAGTCGACACAGGCTGCTTCAACCATGTATTTCTCAGCTGGAATGAGTAACGTAACGGCAGATATTTCAACCTTCATTCAATAATTCAGCTGGTGTCAAGATGCGTAGCTCGGGAAAATGCAACTCTGCGTCTACAAAATCTGCTCGATTATAAGTTACTATGACAACGAGTCTAGCCGCATCCGCTTGTGCATGCTCATGGTTTCAATATCAGGTGAACAACAAGTTCGGAGTATTGGCTCAACAGGCCATCAGTAGTGAGCAAATAGGCGGGCAACGATTGTGCCTGTGCGATAAGCAATCGGTCAAACGGATCGCGGTGATGCCAAGGCAAATTCACTAACGGGTAACAATCCACCCCCTTCACCATCAATTCGCTGAACCTGGTGCTGAGTGCAAGCCGATGAATATCTTCGGGTGAAAAATCAAAATCCACCCGATTCAACGAACGCTTAATAGCGACTTCCCAGATACTTGCAGAACTGAAATAAACAGTGTTGGATGAATCAGATAAGCTGGCAGCCACCTCGGTGGGCAAACGCTCCGGTGCAAGCACCGCCGCCAGTAGGACATTGGTATCAAGCAAATAAACGTGTGCTGCCAATTATTTTGCCTATTTTCCCAGCTCAAACATGCCGACAATTTCGGCAGCATTCAGACAGTCGAAGTTTTCTGGAAATGTGAATTTGCTTTTACCCAACCCCAGCTTGCGCGGTTGAGGTGTACTGTGCGCCAGCGCGACTAAACGTGCCACCGGCTTACCTGCACGGGCAATAACAATCTCTTCACCCGCTTCGGCTTTATCGACAAAACGGGAAAATTGGGTTTTGGCTTCATGTATATTGACGGTTTGCATGACGCACCTCAGTTGGATCAAGTGGACTAATGTTAGTCCTGATTAGACTATACAGCAAGCGATTTATAATAAGGGGGAGCCATTATGGGCTCCCCTCAAAGTTGCCGTGTAAAATATTCATCGATATTTAGCTGGCCTGCATGGCATTCGGCATCAGTCAAACCTGTTACAGCTATCAGGCAAAGCAGTCTGCCGTGAATGTTGAGATTGCCGATCACCTGGTCCGCCTCACCCACAACCAGCGCAACTGGGGATTTGGTCTGTGTTTCCTGTATCTGCGCAATGTGAAGGGTTACCAATGGAGTCACAAACGGGTCTATCGAATTTACCGTGAGCTGGAACTGAACCTTCGGATCAAGCCCAAGAAACGTATTGTTCGTGAGAAGCCGGAGCCGTTGGCTGTGCCGGAAGCCATCAATCAGGCCGATACGGCGATCAACGGCACAGCACCAGGGCACCCAAGTTGGAGGATAGCTCCCCGCCGTCAAAGTCGCCGCGAACTGTGTAACCTGCGGCAGGAGGGAATCGGAGTTGTTCTGGGGTAAAGTTAGCAGTAGGGCGGCTACAGGGAGGCATTTTTTACGAATAAGTTTCTATATAACTCCTATTATATCAATTGCTTGCTTTGTTGCCCGCCCTATTTATGCAAAATTCAGGTTAGATATTTAGGTGTCATTTCAATGATGCATGCTTGTTCTGTTGTGCATGCTTGTTGCAAGCCCGGCTTGATATTCTCAGCAAGGAAACAAACGGTTTTTCATCCTGTGTCATTGCGAAATGTAAGAGCCTTGAAACCAAATCCTAGCACCAGTGGAAGGAAATTCAGCAACCGTTAGTAATGCCGATGCAACAGACTGTCCGGATTTTAAGAGCGATATTGTGCCACTGCCCGGCGATATACGTCCGACCAACCTGGAATATCCATTAGTAAATGTTATATTATCCCACTCAGGTATTTCAATAAATTGATACGAAAACTTGTCCTTGAGCACTGAAAATGGCAACCCTCCCACAGATACCGTTCCTGTCCCCAAAGTCCCCCTATCAAAACCAAGATAGCCACTCACCGTTACCATTTTCCCGTGCCGAACATAATAGCCATAGCTTGTTACATTCGCTGCCACCCCACCGCCCGAGGAAGCTACAGATGGACTCCATGCGCCCTGATTGCCGAAGTCCCCAAATGAATTGACATAGTCCCAATTAACTGGTGTTCCTGAAAAATAAAAACCAAAGGAATAGACTTTACCCGCTGCCTGAACATCGATTGTGTGCTTCGCATCTTCGACATAGCCGCCTTGGATTACGATATTATCTACTGACGCATTGTTTGCAATATAGATACCTGTAGGAATTGCCAACGGGGATGTTCCTGTGGTTAAATGTTCAAAATTCACCCCGACCAGATTCAACTCCGTCGCTGCATCAACATATAGCCCAACATTACCCCGACCGATACGAGTACCAACTATCGATATTCTGGTCGACCGATTCGGATGCTTCCCCCAATCGACATTTTTGGCAAACATGATACCGCGAGTATTATTCAGAAACTCGCTATCAATAATATTGTGATAAAACGAACCACTATCCCCATTCACATACGGCCCTGGCTGGAACCACGCACCGTTCGAACAATTTCGGATCGAAACTCCGCGTAAAGACCCATAGGAATTATCTACCAGAGTTACTGTCTGCGTCATGTCGGCTGGTGCAAATGCTATACAGGTCACGGAGGTTTTCGAACCAACGCCGCCCGAATTACCATTTAAGGTAATATTCTCCAATTTAGTCGAATTGCGCGCAGCCCGCACCAATACCATGTTGCTTGAATTGGCCTTGATGACACTAACAGCACCATCACCCGCCAATAAAATGCCCGAGGCTGAATCTCCGACGGTTCCCACCGGGATTAGAATGCCATTGCCGTATCCATCCGGCCCCGCTGCAGATGTACTCAGCAAATAAGTGCCCTTAGGAAAATAAAGTCGCCCGCCGCCAATTGAGACAAGATGGCTGACAGCAGCTTGTATTGCGGTTCGATCATCGGCAACGCCGTCTCCCTTCGCGCCAAAATCCTTTACACTAACACCTTCGTGCACATTGTCTATTAAAGTGCGCCCCGCTGATGCAGTCCCAGTCTGAACAGCGGGCGGAGTGGTGGTGCTGGTTTGCGCCCACGCAACGGAGTTCAAACAGGCAGCGATGAACCCGAGAACTAAAGCAGTAAATAACCGATTCAACTTGCCTCCAACTTCAATATAATCTCATTTGTCGCATTTAGGTATTTCCCAATCACAATCTTCTCATCAAACTCACGCTCCATTTTTTTTCGGCCTTCCAACCCCATGAGAACTCGATCTTCAGGTCTCATCTCAATCATGCAAAGCAGCTTCTCTGCCAAATCAACCGCATCGCCCACACGACAAAGCAACCCATTCCCTCCATCAACCACGGCATCGCGACACCCTGTTGTATCAGTCGTAACGATTGGTCTCCCTATGGCTGCCGCCTCTAACAAAGATCGAGGCACCCCCTCGCGATAGGAAGGCAACACCACACAATCGCTGATGGTCAAATAAGGTATTACATCATCCGCCACGCCAAGATACTCAACCACCCCCTCCTCAACCCAATCGTCCATCTGAGCACTGGAAACTG
The DNA here is from genome assembly GCA_903876625.1 of uncultured Gallionellaceae bacterium. Taxonomy (GTDB): domain Bacteria; phylum Pseudomonadota; class Gammaproteobacteria; order Burkholderiales; family Gallionellaceae; genus PALSA-1006. Next base: position 4,526 of record CAIRAO010000302.1, read on the forward strand.
CTGTTGGGTTTTTTACATCCAGGAAGCCTAGCAACTGAAATCTTGCCGTCGGAAATTTTCTGCGAACCATTCGCGCTGCTTCAACGTATTCACCCACTCCTTTGTCCCACAACAAGCGAGCAACCAACAGAAAGCAAAAAGGACGATTCACTAAATGCTGTATCGGCGCATAGCGAAAAGCAGAGAGATCAACCCCAGAGCCCGGCAACCGACTTACCTTATCCGCAACAACCAAGCCACGCTCGACGAACAGCCGCATGTCTTCATCATTCTGAAAAAACACATGACGCGAGCGAGACAAGGCAATTTTGTAAAGCAGTCGCACCAATCGTGTGAGCCAGTTATCCCGAATAAACACCGCCCCCAACCCCGCGATGTTATTCACCACCGGAATACCCAATACATGGGCAGCGAGTGATCCATAGACATTCGGCTTGACGGTATAGCCCAAAAACACATCTGGGCGTTCACGCCGCAACAACTTCAAAAACCGAAAGAATAATAACAAATCGCGCCCCGGATGCGTGCCCTTGTTGTCCATCGGCAATGCAACAAACCGGCAACCCAACTCAGCTAAGCGCGGCGCATACTCATCCGACGGCGCGACTGCCACCACCTCGTATCCCTCCGCGACCAAAGCGCGAATCATCCCGGCACGGAAATTGACCAAATTCCAAGCCGTGTTGAGCGCAATCATTACTTTCCCTTTTGGGAAGCGAGTACTCATTGCTCTGCCAGCCACGCCTGAAACATCAGCACATTCCACAGTTGAGCCATCCAATTACGCCGGCCGCTCAAATGTTCCGACCACATTTTCCGAATAGGCTCCGGATGAAAATATCCCTCGCGGCGCAAACGCGCTTCGTCCAACAATCCTTCCGCCCAATCACGTATCGGCCCGCGCAGCCAATCGTGTAACGGCACACCAAAACCCATCTTGGGGCGATCAATCAGTTCGCGCGGCACATGGCGGTAAAGCACTTGGCGCAATGGCCACTTGGTTTGCCCTTCGCGCAATTTATAGCTAAGCGGCAAGCTCCAGGCAAATTCCACTAGCCGGTGATCTAAAAATGGTACCCGCCCTTCTAGTGACACGCCCATCGCCGCACGATCCACCTTGACCAGAATATCATCAGGCAAGTAGCTGATCGTATCCAGCGCCATCATGCGTTCAACGGCACCAAGTCCATCCCAATCAGGATGGAGGCCAGTCAAATGGGTTGGAGGCTCTTGCCCGCCGATCACCCAATCTATCGGGTTACGCAGGTGCGAAACCATGCCTAGGTAAAGATCATCCACTGTGCGACTTGCCAGTACCCCAGCCCCCTTGTGCAACTTGTCGCCAAGAGCGGTATAACGCCCCGCACCAGGAATAATGCCGGCCAGATTATCCCATGCAGATGGCGATATAGCGGTAACACCCTTCGCCGCCAACGAACGCAATGGAACTGGAACGAGTGCCAGTTTTTGCCACAGGCTATCTGTCATCAGGTAACGGTTATACCCGCAAAACAACTCATCCCCCGCATCCCCAGACAGCGACACCGTGACATGCTGCTTAGCCAACTGGCTCACCAAAAAAGTGGGTATCTGCGATGAATCCGCAAACGGTTCGCAATACAACTTGGGCAAAAGCGGAATCACCTCCATCGCCTGCTCTGGTGTCACATATAACTCGGTATGCTCAGTACCCAAATGCCGCGCCACGGCCTTGGCATGAACCGCCTCGTTGTAACCTGCTTCGTTGAAACCAATGGTGAACGTTTTGACCGGATGTGAAGACTGCGCCTGCATCAACGCTACCACCGTACTGGAATCAATGCCACCAGACAAAAATGCGCCCAACGGCACATCTGCCATCATTTGCTGGCGCACTGCGTCTTTGGCCAACACTTCTAGGGCATCCACCACTTCATCAGCCGTGCCCGAAAATGGCTGAGCCACTCCAGCGCGCGCCACTGCAAAAGCGTCCCAATATTTCCAAATCCTAGGTTCAGGCTGCGCCAATGAAACAGACAATAAACAACCCGGCTCCAGCTTGGCTATGTCTTGGTAAATCGAATACGGTGCGGGGATGCAGTTATGACGTAATAGCAAGCAAAGTGCGCCACGATCAATTTCAGCCGCAAAAGCAGGATGCGCCTTCAGCGCGTTAAGCTCCGAACCAAACAAAAACACCCGCTCGTTACCACTTCCCTGCCAGCCGTAATACAGTGGCTTCTCGCCAACCCTGTCACGCGCCAAGGTCAGCGTGCGTTCTTGCCGATCCCACAAAGCAATCGCGAACATACCTATAGATTTCTTGAGGGTCGCCTCCACCCCCCATGTCTCAATCCCCTCTAGCAACGTTTCCGTATCCGAATGCCCCCTCCATTCCAACATTCCCCCCTTTAATAAAGGGGGGCTAGGGGGGATTTGCTCTAGATCGTTCCGCAAATCCAAGTGGTTATAAATCTCCCCATTAAACGCAATCACAAACCGTCCGCTAGACGATACCATCGGCTGATGCCCAGCAGGCGACAAATCAACAATCGCCAACCGCCGATGCCCTAGCCCGATACGTGGCTCACTGTCGTGCCAAACCCCACCATCATCCGGCCCACGGTGGATGAGCGTATCCGCCATGCAACGCAGCAAAATCTCATCGCCGATCATACCGGCCACACCACCAAAGAAGCCAACTAAGCCGCACATATCTTCAGTACCACTAAAAGTCACTTGCAGCCAGAGTAATCCCAGACGGATCATTAACAACTGAAGTGCTATCCCATGTCGTCACGAAAAAGGGGAAACTTCTTTTTATGGGTAACTTCCAACATCCCCTATCTATTTCATTTGTTGCACCGCCCATACCAGAATGCATGACCAATGTTGGCCAAGTTACGCTGGACAACACCCCCCCCAGCATTGCAACAGGTGCAACACAATCAACCATCAAATCAACAGGGCCTTTGAAACGTCGCGACACTCGCAATCCAAGTAAATTTCCACGAAACTCAACTGCAGATACATTATATTTCCTGTGCGGCGCATCGAGGAAGCGCCATGCTATAAAATCAGGAGTATAGCTAATATGCGTATCTGCCCTTTCTGTCAAAGTTCCCCAGAAATTTGAAGGTAAACTTTTCAACTGCTCCAAACTGCTAATCTGCCGAATACTCTTGAAAGGCAGCGTCCAATTAAATTTAGCCATATATAAATGCAATGAATCTCTAAAGATGATTGTTCTACATATAACACAAGGAAGTTCCGCA
>CAIRAO010000303.1 GCA_903876625.1 uncultured Gallionellaceae bacterium
GCATGTATCGGTTGGCGCAGATCATGGCTCGCCGCAGCGAGAAATCTGGATTTTGAAATGTTCGCCTGCTCGGATTTTTCCTGGCTGTTGCGGATATATAACGTCGCATTGTCGATACGTTGCTGAAGGTCGGCTCGTTCATGTTGCAATTTTTCCGCCATGTCATTTATCCCGTTTGACAAGACAATCGCTTCTGTCATGTTTGTCGAGATGGAAACACGAGATTCCAGATTACCCTTTCCAATTGTCTGGATCGATTCACTCAGTTTATTGATTGGAGATACAAAACGACGGATCGCCAGATTTGCAAAGTAAGCAGTGAGTGCAAGGAAGATCGTGCTTGCCAGAATCGTATACCAGAGTTTCAACGATTTGATCTTTTCAATGCGCCCCAGATTTATTTCCAGAATGACCGCCCCGATCGGTTTGGCTGTAGCTGTAGTATCAAATTCATTGAGCGATACTGATTGGGGAATAATGGGCTGGAAGATCAGTAAACTGTCACCGAGCTGTTGAACTTGAGAATTTTGCGGATTGGGGTTTTCCTGATTATTGCTGAAATTGGTAATGCCCCCCTTGTCTGATAAATTACCCGCCTCAGCCAAAACTTTGGAGGCTGAATTCAGGATCACCACGCCCTGCACATCTTGCTGCTGGCGAATGCCTTGTGCCAAACTTTGCAAAAATGGCTGGTTGTTTGACATCACTCCATATTCGCTGCCGGTTGCAAGCTGACTGGCAAGAAGTTTTGCCCGATCCATTGTATGAAGATTCAATTCTGAAAAATAGTTGCTCAAAAAGAACAGCTCCATACAGGCCGCGATCAGGATCATCGGAACAAGCGTAATCAACGCAACATAATGGCGAATGCTGTATTGCTTCATTGCGTGCCCCTGTTCGCGTGGTTCATTCTTTGACGAATCACGTCCGGTTTAGGCAACTCTATTCCCAGCGACCTTGCTACTTCAGGGTTTAAAGCTAGGGTAAATTCATGCGCGTATCGCGGCTCTGGAAGGATTCTCGACGCTTCGAATGTGACTATCGCTTCGGCAAGCTGATCTGCGATTTGTTCCTGAGTAGAAAAAACCGCACCCAGTGCGCCTGCCGTTACATAAGATTGGGAAAGTCCGATAAAGGGAATACCGGAACGATACGTGCTCAGCAATATATTTCGAATATTTAAATTGTTATAAATCTTGTTATCCGGAACGGCAAGTAAAATATCGCTTTTTTCCAACACCTCGTCCAGGACAGAGAACAATTTATCTGCCGACAATACAGGTTTGGCGATCAGTTTGGCATCTCGCTCAGATGCTTGTTGGCTTATATTTTCAATATTGAAATGCGAGTTTTGCGAGTACAAAATACCGATTTTGCGCAACTCAGGCAGAGTTGCTTTTATGAAGTCTATTTGTCGATACAACGGCTGATCTAAATAAATCGCCGAAATTACCGGTGACCGAGTTTGTGCATTAATTTGTACCAGCAATTCTTCATAGCCAATCTTGGGAATCATCACTGTCAAAACTGGTATATGAGTCTGGGTGGCTGCCACTAAACCGGCTTTCATCCCCGCAGCCACGATTAAATCCGCCTGCGTCTGCTTCCACAATTCGTCAGATTGAGACATTACGTTGACATCAACAGTTGCAGGCAGTTTATTACTTAATACCCTGGCAAGAGACTGGTAAGGCGCGCTGTTATCGCTCAGCAATACCATCACGCGAAGATTGTCGGCACTGCAGGTGATTGCATTTAGTAAAAATATACACAACAGTATGGCGGCATTCAAGCTCGATGTGCCGATGCAAACTCGGTTGGGAAAAGTACGAACAGAAAATATCACTGGACTTAAATGGCGCGTTGGCATTTCGCTGCGTTTATCTCGAGTTCTAGTGAAACCGGAAAATAAAATTGATTGAAGCTTAGCAAACTTCAACCACTGAATTTATAACAATTCTTATATATGATTCCTGAAATTACTCAATCAAACCCAGGCGTCGAGCTGCAACCATCGCCTCTGTGCGACTTGCAACACCCAAGAATGCAAGTATCGCCTGCACATGAACTCGCACGGTGTTTTCAGCAAGTTTCAATTTCCTCGCAATTAATTTGTTCGACATTCCCCGACTCAGCAAATCGAGCACTTCAAATTGGCGCGGGGTAAGGCGCTCTTGCTGCTGGGGTTGATTTTCAGAATTGATCGAGCTGCCAATATTGACAGACTTTTGAAGAGATGAATCTGTTCTGCTTAACGCATGATTGATTGCATCAACTATATTTGCTGCAGAGTTCGCTTTGGACAAAAACCCTGCAACGCCGCGTGACTGAGCCAAGCTAATGGTTTCAGGATCATTTTGTGATGAAAGTATAAGCACATTCGAATCTGGCCATTTACGCCTGATCAGAGCGATTCCCTCCAGTCCGTTGAGTCCGGGCAAATGGATGTCCAACAAGACCACTTTAGGAGTGGTTGGA
>CAIRAO010000304.1 GCA_903876625.1 uncultured Gallionellaceae bacterium
AGTTAACAAACATTGACGCGATAACTTGGCTATGAGTATATTAGATTGAAAACATTGCCAGTGTTTATATTAATCCTGAACTCCGCCAACCCATTTGTCAGCGTAACTTTCCAGATTCTCCATTTTTTTAATTGTCGCGGGATTTAATGGGCGATCTTCAACACGATTTCCATCGAACGACAACATACGATTGGCATCCAGCGAGAGTTCGTGTTTGTATTCCACGAACTCATTATGCATTTTATCTTTGTAAGCATCGAAATCAGCTTTTTCCTTGTTTACTGCAGCTTCTCCTTCCTTTTTCATCGCTTCAAACTCATCTTGTTCAGACTGTTTGTGTATCTCGAAATCGCCTTGAAGACTTGTAACACTGATGGTTCCTTTTCGCATACCGATCTCGCTATGATCTTTCTCGTCGGTTACCAGAAATCGAGTGCCCCTGATACCGATGGTTGAGGCCTTGGTTCTTACATCAAGTTTGCGATCTTTCCCTTTGAGCGAATTCACAGCGTAGTAAACAATTCCAGTCAGATGCCGAAAAAACTCCGCATGGTTATCAACGGTATTAATTTCTACTTGGCTGTTTTTTTCCATCACGATGTATCCGGTGTTACCTATTTGAATAACTGCGCGTCCGTTCTCATCAGTTGATACAACATTGGCAGCTGGCAAAATGCTTTTAGTGGTAACATTTTTCGACTTGCCTCCGGAAGCTTTGCTGAATGAGACACCGCCCTCTGCTTTTACAATCTCTACCCGTTCCGCAGCAAAACTGACATTCGTGAATCCAAAACCGATCAGGCAAAAAATCCACACTAATTGCATAATATTTTTAATATGCAAATGGTTACGTAAAAAAATAGTATCTGAATACATTTTTCCCCCTTTTGCTTTATCGAGGATTGTTCATGGCGGGAGAACGCCAATTATGAATAAAAATTAAGTTCGATTGTATTCGTAGTGCAGAATGGGTATTGTATTCCTAACTGCCCCATTTGTTGAAACAGCTTATATTTATTAAACAGGTGAGATATTATTCTAGCGAATTTCTTTAAGCGATACAGTTTAACTGCTTGAGCATAAGTATACTTTGATTATAACGAAGCTGCAGAAGGGTGAAATTCGATGGCTAACACAATGAAAGTGGCAATCATTGATGATGCGCAAATAAATGTAACTTTGCTTCAACATTTGGTGCGCAAGTTAGAAAATTGTGAACCGGTGTGCTTTACTGATCCGGTGGTTGGCTTGGCATGGTGTCTGGAGAATGCTCCTGATCTGATCGTGGTCGACTACATGATGCCGCAACTGAGTGGCATAGACTTAACCGAAAAATTTCGCGAGAAGTATCCTGAGATCCCAGTACTGATGGTGACAGCCAATCACGAGACAGAGCTGAAGCATAGGGCGCTCAGGCTCCACAGTATGGATTTTCTGAATAAACCGCTCGATAACAACGAATTTCTTGCCCGAGCCAAAAATATGCTGGACTTGCATAAGAGCCGGAAAAAAATTGCAGATCGGGCGGCTTGGTTAAAAGAAGAAGTGGATAAGGCGACAGCAGAAATTGCCGAACGAAATCGTGAAATTTTATTGCGCGAACGGGAAACCATCATCTGCCTGGCCAAGGCGGCAGAATATAGAGACCCTGAAACTGGTGCGCATATTTTACGCATGGCACACTACTCAAAACACATAGCGCGTTATATGGGGGAATCCCCGGAACAGCAGGACATCCTACTGGATGCTGCACCAATGCACGACGTGGGTAAAGTGGGAATCGCAGATATGATTCTGCTAAAACCTGGCAAACTGACTGAGACGGAATTTGCCATCATGAAAGAACATGCGTTTATCGGATATAAAATATTAAATGAGAGTTCATCGGATATTCTTAAAGTTGCCGCTGAGATTGCATGGACTCATCACGAAAAATACGATGGAAATGGTTATCCGCGACAGTTAAAAAAAGACGATATTCCCTTGTTTGGACGGATTGTTGCGGTGGCTGATGTATTTGATGCCCTGACATCCGAGCGTCCGTACAAAAAGGCTTGGGGCGTGGAGCAGGCAACGCAATTCGTAAAAGATAATTCAGGAACACACTTTGACCCGGCCTGTGTGGAAGCTTTTTTTGCCGAATTTGACGAAGTGTTGGCAATAAAGAACCAGTTTGTTGACGATCAACTGGAGCCCAGAAACCGCATGCTTGAATAATTTTGTAGAAGACTTTAACGGAAAAAATTAGCATTTTTAGTAAAAATCAGGAATAAATAATCAGGGAGAAAATGATGAAAATCAGCAAAATACGTTGGTCTAAAAGTTCCGGATGGGAAGCTTCGCCAAGTTTTTCAGGAATAGCAGAGTTGGTTCTGGTTTTTGCCGATGATGCTTTTTTTCAAACTGAAAAGTGCTACAGCGAGTTGCATCATAAATTTCCCAAGGCTCATATTATCGGGTGTTCTTCCTCGGGTAGCGTGTCAGGGGTGGAAATTAGTGATGGTGATGTGGTCGCAACGATTGTCAAACTAGAAAAATCTAAAATCCGGCTGGCAACAGCGGATATTCACCAGGGTAAAAGCGCCAAAGATATTGGTGCGTTGCTGATGAATGAATTGGCTGCCCCTGATTTAAAACACGTCTTCGTACTTTCGGATGGGTTGCAAGTCAATGGGAGTGAACTTGCCCAAGGACTGAATCAGGCGGGCGTGCCTGTAACGGGTGGTTTGGCAGGTGATGGAACACGTTTTGGTAAAACTTGGGTCATGGCCGATGCCCCGGCCCAAAGCGGTCGTATTGCTGCCTTGGGGTTCTATGGTGAAGTGAATGTCAAGAGCGGTTGTTTTGCAGGATGGGAAGAATTTGGAGCTGAGCGGATTGTGACAAAATCTGCGGGTAATGTGGTGTATGAAATAGACGGACAGCCGGCACTGGCGCTGTATAAAAAATATCTGGCAGAACAGGCAGCTGATTTGCCCGCCAGCGGTTTGCGTTTCCCCTTGAGTATTCAAGCAAACAAATCTGATAAGGCGCTTATTCGAACACTGCTGGCAGTCGATGAAGCCGCCAACAGCTTGACTTTCGCCGGTGACGTGCCTGAAGGATATATATGCAAACTGATGCGCACCAATTTGGATGCTTTGATCGACAATGCCGGTTTGGCAGCAGAGGCAGCACAGTCGACTTCAAATCCTGAAGCAGGTTTATGCCTGGTAGTGAGTTGCGTTGGAAGGCGGCTCGTCATGGGGCAGCTGACCGAAGAAGAACTTGATGCAGTGCAAAACAAACTGGGTGATAACACGACAATCACCGGATTCTATTCTTATGGTGAACTTGCCCCGTTTAGCGATGTCATGAAGTGCCAATTGCACAACCAGACGATGACACTTACCACAGTGTACGAATAGTCTAGTCGCATGCATCGCCTGCTCGAACGCCAACTGCAGCGCAATTTAGGCAAAGACTATCAGCTTGATGAAAAGTTGAAGTCGCTGTTGGATATTGTCGATAGCTACTATCAGGAGGTAGATAGAGAACAGCGACTGCTGCAAAACGCGCTGTCGATGAATGCTGCAGAGTTGAATGCAGTGAACGAACAACTGCGCGCACAAAACAATGAGATGACACGCACTTTGCTCAATACCTTGAGCGACGGTGTCTATGCAACCGATTTGGATTGCCGTATCACTTTTATAAATGCCTCTGCCGAGCAGATGCTTGGCTGGAAAGAAAACGAATTAATCGGAAAGACTATGCAAGAGATGGTGCAAAGCCATCTGTCTGAAGGTGAAGTTATATCAGTTCAGAGAAGCCCTGAAAAAAGAGTGATAAAGGATGGTGAAGTTATTGACGA
>CAIRAO010000305.1 GCA_903876625.1 uncultured Gallionellaceae bacterium
ACTCGACAGAAGTGCCGAGACGTTCGCCTTGTTCATTAAAAACCGGATTAGCGGTTAAATTAAAAATATGTCCACCAACTGTAATAGTGGCCTTATGTGTACCTTTTAAACCGGCTAACATCTGCCGCTGATCCTGCGGTGATTTATGAAATGCATCGAAATGACCACCAACCACCTTGTCTGCGGAGAAGTTGGGTAATTGCTTGCGAATATCTGATTCTGCATGTTTGAACATGTTGAGAACGGATCGATTTGCATAAATGATATTCCCATCGCTGTCGGCAATCATCATGCGAGTCGTTGCGCCATCAAGCCCGACTTTAATTCGCGTTATTTCGGCAGCCAGTTTCCGATCTTTTTCAATTTGAGCGGATAGATTCTGGTGCATGATCTTCATCGAAGCCATTAAGCTCGTATGATCATTTGGCTTTGCGTCAACAGTGAAATTCAAATTTCCTTCAGCAATTTTGCCTGCCACTTCTGCCGCATGCTCAGGCTCGCCTCCCAATTGACGCAACATCAGACGAATCATATAAGTTGCGAAGAATATGGTCGTCAGTACACCCACCAACGAAGCAAGAATGTAGAAGGACATTAAGTGTTGCGCCTGGGATTTAAGCTGCTCAGTTCTAGTTAAAAGATCCTCAGACAGTTTGTTCTCGACTTCTTTCATCAAATTGATCTTAACCGTCATCACAGAAAACCAGTGACTGCTGTCCACTCCTAAACTCTTCTCATTAACATTGGCACTAGCATTTTTCTTGATAGCCTCTACTTCTTCGACTTCTGTCCCGGAAATCTTATTTTTGTAGAATTCCTTTTGATCATTGAGTGCGAAATTGTTAAATACCTTTATATAGGTATCCTGAGCTGAAGCATTGGAAAGGAATCTTGCATACAGATCTTGAGTGAATTTATCGGCTGCAAATACGCCGGTCAGTATTGCGCGCTCTTGTCCTGCACGCTCTTTGGCCTGCAACAGTGATGCATAAGTTGAAGCCAATCGTGCAATTTGACTGTTGCTGCTCAGCGTTGAAACCAGATTGGGAATGCCAAGAAATTTGCCGATCGTAGCTGTGTAAAACCCGACCGCATCTTTTGATTGGATCCGTAAAGAAGATATTGCCTCGCGCTTTAATCCAATTTCACCCATGTCATGCAAAGCATCGTCCAATGCGCTTTTTAAAGACTGATCAAGTTGTGAATTATCAACGGTCATCAAAGCTTGACTGAGTTCGCCTGATACTTTATCAGTCACTTTTCGTTGTGCAGGAAGTTCGGTGGAAAATTTGCTACCTTCGCTCCCGATAAATCCCGCAGACATACCCCGTTCTTTTTGTAACTCATGAGCAAGGTTGCCAATTTTTACCGATAGACCAACTAGAGACTCAAGCCGGCTCATTTCTCTACTAACCGAGCTTTTTTCAAGAATACTGTTTATTGAAAAATACAAAAGCCCCAGTAGTGGAACAAGGACAATGAGTAATAACCTGGTTCTTGTTGTGAGCATATTGAATGACAGCATGACGCACCCCTACCTTATTAAGAACCAAAAGGAAAATATAGTACTGAAGCACTTTATAAAATGGCGAACTAATAAATAT
>CAIRAO010000306.1 GCA_903876625.1 uncultured Gallionellaceae bacterium
GTTAGCAACCCCCCGCGTACATCCAGCACGCCGTTGCCCAGCGCGTTGGTCACATACAAGCTGCCACCCGAGACAAAGATCGAGTTGCCGACTGTGCTCGAATCGGAGCCAATGTAAGCGTTGTACAAATTTTTCCGTCAGGCAAAGTTGCATGATCTTTATATACCTGGATAAAATTACCCTCGTAAACCAACTCAGTGTCTATTTGTGTTTCTGTTAAATTCATTTTTCACCCCCAAATATTTTTTCCGCTTAAACGAAAACTCCCGCCGCAGCGGGAGTAACAAAGATTCATTAAAACCAAGGCAAACTCTAAAACTTCAAATAACAGATCCAGTCTTAACGCAACAGCAGCGATTGCTGTACTGACACCGCACACACCGACATCAGTGTTCCCGGTAAAATCCCCAATGCCAATACTGCAAGTCCATTAATTGAGATCAGCAGGCTGCTATCTGGTTGCATATAAATACGCTCGTGGCTTTCAGGCGCATCAAAATACATCAGCTTCACAATTCGCAGATAGTAAAACGCCCCGATCAACGAGAACAATACTGCAATAATAACAAGCGGAATATGTCCAGTCTGAACTGCGGCATTTAACACCGAGAATTTTGCATAAAAGCCCACAGTGGGTGGCACGCCAGCCATAGAGAACATCAGTAGCAACATCATAAACGCCAACCAGGGGCTGCGTTGATTGAGCCCTTTGAAGTCATTCAAATTGTCCGCCTCAAAACCTTCACGTGAAAGCAGCAAAATCATGCCGAAGCCGCCCAAGCTCATTAGCACATAGATCACAGCGTAAAACATTGCAGAACTGTAACCTTCGATTGAGCCGCTCAATACACCAATCAACAGGAAACCCATGTGAGCAATTGTTGAGTAAGCAAACATGCGTTTCAGATTTGTTTGTGCGATAGCGCTGATATTTCCTACTGCCATCGACAAAACAGCCAGTATCGCCAGCATTCCCGACCAATCGATCATCAGCGGTTGCAAGCCTTCAACCAAAATGCGCATGACAAAGGCAAAGGCCGCCAGCTTAGGCGCTGTGCCGATAAGCATCGTCATCGCTGTCGGAGCACCGTGATACACATCGGGAACCCACATATGGAAGGGTACAGCGCCCAACTTGAATCCTATTCCTGACACAATGAATACCAAACCGAAAACCAGCAGCGCCTTGTTGGGAACTCCATGATGGATTGCGGCAGAGATTGCGTACACGTCCAACGAGCCTGTGGCACCGTATAACATCGACATGCCATACAGAAGCAAACCGGAAGCCAAAGCGCCCAGAATAAAATATTTCATCGCGGCTTCGGTCGCTGTGGCTGAGTCGCGTTGCAGAGCCACCATCGCGTACAAGCTGAGCGACAACAATTCCAAACCCAAATAAAGCGAGACAAAGTTGCTGGCCGAGATCATCACCATCATACCCAGCAACGTAAATAAAACGAGCGCAAGGAACTCACCGGAAAACAGGCCGCGCGCCAGCAAATAACTGCGTGAATAAACCAGCATCATGGACACTGCCAAATAACTCAGCAGCTTGAGCACATCAGACATCAGATCATCCACAAACATATTGTGGAACAAATGCGCAACGCCATTTTCATGCGTTGCCACAGTGATCAACGAACAACCCAACAATGTGAGCTGTACCAGCAAGTAGGTCACAGTTTTATTTCGGCCAGTCGTAAAAAGATCCGCAATCAGAATCACGCTTACCATGATCAGCAGAAATATTTCTGCATAGGCGGAGTATAGGTTGGACAAGAAACTCATATTTTCCTCAATTGCTAATAATTCGACTTAGCGACAACTTACAACTTGGAACGGGCAAGATGAACCAATAAATCGTTCACCGACGTGTGCAATATTTCACTGAAAGGCAATGGGTAAAGACCCACACCCACCACAGTGATCGCCAAAATTATAAAGATGAATTTTTCGCGCGCTCCAATATCGCGCAAGTGAGCGACATGGTCATTGGCGACAGCGCCAAATATCACCCGCTTGTACATCCACAACGTATACGCCGCGCCGAAGATAAGAGTCGTTGCTGCCAAGAAGGCATACCAGAAGTTAGCCTTTACCGCCCCCATGATCACAATGAATTCCCCGACGAATCCGCTGGTACCGGGCAGGCCGCTATTCGCCATCGCAAACAGCATGAAGAACGCCGCGAAGACCGGCATCTTGTTCGCTACTCCGCCGTAGTCAACGATTTGCCGGGAATGTACACGGTCATATAAAACGCCGATACACAGGAACAAAGCGCCGGACACGAAGCCGTGCGAGATCATCTGCAACAACGCGCCTTCCATGCCATATGCGTTGAAGATGAAAAATCCGAGCGTCACAAAACCCATATGCGATATGGACGAATAAGCCACCAGTTTTTTCATGTCAGATTGAGTCAAGGCCACCAGACCGATATACACGACTGCAATAAGGGATAACGCAATCATCGCGCCCGCCAGACTATGGCTGGCATCCGGTGCGATTGGCATGGAAAAGCGAATGAAACCATAAGCACCCACTTTCAACATGATCGCCGCCAATATCACCGACCCCCCTGTAGGTGCCTCAACGTGTGCATCGGGTAACCAAGTATGCACCGGGAACATCGGCACTTTTACGGAGAACGCCATGAAGAAACCTATGAACAATAATATCTGCGCGGTCATCGGGATCGACATCATGTGATAGTCAAGGATTTCAAAACTGCCGCCGGAATGCAGGTAAAGGTAAAGCAACGCAACCAGCATCAACAATGAGCCTAGCAAGGTGTAAAGAAAGAACTTGACTGCCGCATAAACACGGTTAGCGCCGCCCCACACGCCGATGATGATAAACATCGGGATCAACATCGCTTCCCAGAACACGTAAAAGAGCATTGCATCCAATGAGGCGAACACCCCATTGATGATTCCCGACATGATCAGGAATGCGGCCATGTATTGCGCGACGCGTTTCTCGATGACTTGCCATCCAGCTAAAACCACCAGCGGTGTGAAGAAGCTATTCAACAGGATGAATAAAACAGAGATGCCGTCCACGCCAAGATGATAATGAATATTGAAGCGCGGAATCCAACTGCTCATTTCCACGAACTGCATAGCGCTGGTCATTTTGTCGAAACCGGTATACAACGGAATCGTTACCAGAAAACCGAGGACTGCACCCAGCAAAGCAAGAAGTCGCGCCATCGGCGCGTTGCGATCATTTCCTGTAGCCAGAACCAGCACACCAAAAAGGATGGGGAGCCAAATTGCAGCGCTTAATATCGGGAATCCAAAAATCATGCTTTATTTCCTTAAGTATTCCTGGTCGACTTCATTCAAACCAAGTCCGTACTGTCAATAATACGAACGCGCCAATAATCATTGAAAATGCGTAGTGATAAACATATCCAGTCTGCATTTTGCGCAGGATACCGGAGAAACTTCCCACCAGTTTAGCCGTGCCATTGACCAGCACGCCGTCAATCAGATTCACATCGCCAAATTTCCACAGGAACCGGCTGGCACCTCGAGCACCACCCGCAAAAAACCAATCATTGAATTGATCGAAATAATATTTGTTATCCAGCAATTTGTAGATGCCTGCAAAGCGTTGCTTAATGAGTGATGGAATGTCTGGACGTTTCATGTACAAATACCACGCGCTGGCCACGCCAAATACCGCCAACCAGAAGGGCAATTCCAACATATCGTGAAATCCCATCGCAAATGCGCCATGGAACTCTGAGGCCATTTCGGTTAAGGCTTCATGGTGTTCTGCAATATAAATCGCGTCGAGGAAGTATCCACCGTACAACATGGGTTCAATAGCGATATATCCAATGAACACAGAGGGAATGGCCAGCAGTATCAAAGGAAGGGTTACGACCCAGGGTGACTCGTGAGGCTTTTGTCCGGGCGCCAAGCCATGATGTTCTTCTACAGGCTCTTTAGCATGTTCGCCGTGATGTGCATCAGCATGTGACGAAGTTTTATGAGTGTCGTGGTGTGTGTGTTTTCCAAATCTTTCTTCGCCATGGAAGACGAGGAAATACATGCGGAAAGAATAGAAGGCCGTGATAAACACGCCCGCAACAACGGCAACGTAGGCAACAGTAGAGCCGGGCAAGTGAGATAACTTTACCGCCTCGATAATATTTTCCTTGGAATAGAACCCGGAGAAAAACGGTGTGCCGATCAATGCAAGCGACCCGATCAGAGAAGTGATCCAGGTGATCGGCATATACTTGCGCAGCCCGCCCATATTGCGAATATCCTGATCATGATGCATGGCAATGATGACGGACCCCGCTGCCAAGAACAACAACGCTTTAAAGAAAGCGTGCGTCATCAAGTGGAAGATGGCGACAGAGTACGCTGACGCCCCCAATGCGACAGTCATATAACCCAGTTGAGACAGGGTTGAATACGCCACCACACGCTTGATGTCGTTTTGGATAATACCCAGGAAGCCCATAAACAACGCGGTGATCGCACCAATGATCATCACGAATGACAAGGCGGTTTCAGACAGTTCGAACAGCGGTGACATGCGCGCCACCATAAAAATACCCGCGGTCACCATCGTTGCAGCATGGATCAACGCCGAGATAGGAGTCGGACCTTCCATCGAATCCGGCAACCAAACATGCAGGGGAAATTGAGCACTCTTGCCCATCGCGCCGATGAACAACAAAATACAAATAGCGGTGATCAGATTCCACGACACGCCGGGAATCGGCGCCATGTCATTCACGTAGCGATGTGCATTGGCAAAAACAGCCGCGTAATCGAGTGTGCCGAACACCATCAACACCAGACCAATACCAAGCAGAAAACCAAAGTCACCAACACGGTTAACCAAAAAAGCTTTCAGGTTGGCATAGATCGCCGTGGGACGCGTATACCAAAAACCAATCAACAGATAGGACACCAACCCTACTGCTTCCCAGCCGAAAAACAATTGCATGAAGTTGTTGGCCATTACAAGCATCAGCATAGAAAATGTGAACAGCGAGATGTAACTAAAGAAGCGCTGATAGCCGGCATCTTCTTGCATGTAACCGATGGTATAGATGTGTACCATCAGCGAAACGAAGGTTACCACCAGCATCATCAATACAGTCAAACGGTCGATCAGGAATCCAATTTCAAAGCTGGTGTCGCCTGAAGTCATCCACTTGTAAACGCTGCCGTTGAATTGGTGACCTGCAAGCACATCCCTGAAAATTGCCACCGAAGCCGCAAACGACACCGCGACCAAAGCGATCGTGATCCGGTGTGACCAGTTTCTTCCCAATACTTTACCGAACAGGCCAGCAGCAATTGCGCCGACTAGTGGAGCCATGGGAACTAGCAGATATAGATTTTGCATATTACTCATTTGTACGCTTAACCTTTCAGGCTGCCGATATCGTCAACGTTAATAGTGCGCAGATTGCGGAAAAGCACCACCAGAATAGCCAAACCGATCGCAGCCTCGGCAGCTGCGACTGTAAGAATAAAAAACACGAATACCTGTCCGGAAATGTCGTTCAAGTAATGTGAAAAAGCGATGAAATTGGTGTTCACCGCCAATAACATCAACTCGATCGCCATCAACAACACGATGACATTTTTGCGATTCAGAAAAATGCCCAGCACGCTGATGGCAAAAAGCACTGCGCCTAACACCAAGTAATGAGACAGACCCAAGTTCAACATTCTTTCCCCCGTTAACTCTTCACTTGATCGGTTTTTGCAACATCCACTGAGGATACTTTTTTGGATGTTGGAACCGACACGATGCGTACCCGATCTTTACTCTTCACCAAAACTTGCTTGCTTGGATCCTGTCTCTTGGCGGTTCTGCGTTGGCGCAATGTCAGCGCGATCGCGGCGACGATGGCAACCAGCAACAACACTGCCGCCAGCTCAAACGGGTAAACATAGTCTGTATAGATCAAACGCCCCAGCTCTTTGGTATTACTGTAATCGGCAGCATGCCTGACCACTTTGGCTCCTGTTTCCGCAGTCTGGCGTCCGCCTAATACCCATAACATTTCACCCACCATCGCCACTGCCAATAAAACGCCAAAAGGAAACCAGCGCCAGAAACCTTCGCGCAATTGCACCAGATCGACATCCAGCATCATCACGACAAACAGGAACAGCACCATCACTGCACCAACGTAGACAAGCACTAAGGTGATCGCCAGAAATTCAGCTTCCAACAATAACCATATTCCGGCCATACTGAAAAAAGCCAGCACCAAAAACAAAGCTGCATGAACCGGATTTCGCGCAGTTATCACGCGTATTCCGGCGAACACGCTGAGTGCCGCAAACACATAGAAAACGATTGTATCTATACCTATCATTCAGAAGTCCCTTTTTAACTACCGGTACTTGGCATCCGCAGCACGATCCTTTGCGATCTGCGCCTCGTATTTGTCGCCCACCGCCAACAACATCGGCTTGGTGTAATACAAATCCCCGCGGTTTTCACCGTGGTACTCAAAAATCCGTGTTTCTACGATGGCATCTACCGGACATGACTCTTCACAGAAGCCGCAGAAAATACATTTGGTCAGATCGATATCGTATCGTGTGGTGCGGCGCGAACCATCCTCACGCTCCGCCACGTCGATCTTGATCGCCAATGCAGGGCAGACCGCTTCGCACAATTTACAACCGATACAACGCTCTTCTCCGTTGGGATAACGGCGTTGTGCATGCAACCCGCGAAAGCGATAACTTTGTGGTGTCTTTTCTTCCGGATACGAAACTGTGATCTTGTGCGAGAACAAATGCTTGCCCGTCACCGCCATGCCCTTAAGCAGTTCGATCAGCAGAAAACTTTTAAAGAAATGTGAAATTTTTTCCATTTTTTATCTCACCACATCCACAAGGGTGTTTGCATCCAGGCTGCCACCACGACAACCCAAACCAGTGTCAGCGGGATAAATACTTTCCAGCCCAGACGCATCAACTGGTCATAACGATAGCGCGGAAAGGTCGCGCGTAGCCATAAGAACAAAAACAGGAAGAACGACATTTTAGCCAGCATCCAATGAATGCCATCTCCAAGCAGCAATCCCATTACCGAAGAAGAAGGTACCCAGGATTGTGGTAAAGGTGAAAGCCAGCCGCCGAGGAAAAATATAGAGGACAATGCCGCGATCAAAATCATATTCGCGTATTCGCCCAGGAAGAATAACGCGAAGCCCATGCCCGAGTATTCTGTATGGAAGCCCGCGACAATGACTGATTCATCTTCCGCCAAGTCAAACGGGGCGCGGTTTGTTTCAGCGACTCCCGCGATGAAATAAACCACGAACATCGGGAATAACGGAATGAAATACCAACCAAACAAACCATAGTTGTTGTGCTGTCCACGCACGATGTCCGAAAGATTCATACTCTGTGCAGCCAATAACACGGTCACAAGTGCAAAACCCATGGCAAGTTCATAGGAGACAATCTGAGCGGCTGAACGAATCGCGCCAAGAAAGGCATATTTCGAGTTAGAAGCCCAACCGGCGATGATGATGCCGTAGATACCCAGTGAAGTCATTGTCAAAATGTAGAGCAATCCGGCATTGACGTTCGCCAAATTTATACCTTCGGCAAAGGGCACGACAGCCCATGCTGCCAGCGCCGGAGCAATACATAATACGGGTGCCAACACAAACAAAAATTTATTTGAGCCGGTAGGGATGATGATTTCTTTCATCAACAATTTGAGACCGTCTGCAATAGGTTGCAGCAGGCCGTAGTAACCTACGCGGTTGGGTCCAAGCCGGTCTTGCATGTATCCCAACACTTTTCGCTCGACATAAGTCAAGTACGCAACGCCGAGCATGACCGGGGCCACGATGACAACGATTTTCACCAATATCCATACCAACGGCCAGATGAAACCGACAGCGCCCCATACCCGATCCCAGAGTCCGAACAGATTCCAGAACCATTGAAATAAATGCAGGATCTGAGCTTCTATCATGTGCGCTCCACCGTGATCGTTCCAAACATCGCTCCCAAAGCTGCAGTCGCGCTATGACCGGCTGCTACGCGCACGACACCCTTTGGCAATTTATCGTCTGTAGCAGCAACCAGGTTCACACTACCCTGCCCTTGGCTAACTTTGATACTTGTACCTGCCTGTATGCCCAGCTTGTTTAATTCTTCACTATGCAACCAAACCTTGGGCGTAGCTGCATCTGTTGTCGCTTGTAAGGGCAAAGATCTGCGCACGACTGAATCAGTTGCATAGATCGGCACATCGCTCACACGTTGTAAACCACTCGTAGCTGGCGCTGCTTTTGATTCCATATCACCGATTGCGTTATTCAATTTGCTCGCGACATCGACACCTTTAAGTGCTTCGTCACGCACTGCTTCTGATGTGTTCTGATCAAAACCATTCAGCTTCAGCATATTGCCCAATACACGCAAAACTTTCCATGCTGGACGTGCTTCGCCCAGCGGCTTT
The DNA here is from genome assembly GCA_903876625.1 of uncultured Gallionellaceae bacterium. Taxonomy (GTDB): domain Bacteria; phylum Pseudomonadota; class Gammaproteobacteria; order Burkholderiales; family Gallionellaceae; genus PALSA-1006. Next base: position 8,485 of record CAIRAO010000306.1, read on the forward strand.
ACTGCTCCTTTAAAGCTTTGCACGCGACCTTCGCTGCTCACGAAGGTGCCGGATGTTTCTGTATACGGCGCAATGGGTAAAAGCACGTCTGCGTATTCGGTTGCGCGATGTTTATAAGCCGACATAGCGATCACCATATCGGCAGCCTGCAACGCGGCAATGGCCTGCTTAGGATTGGCGCAATCCAATTCCGCTTCCACATTCAGCAACACATATGCTTTGCGCGGAGTAGTCAACAAAGTAGAAGCGTTCAACCCGTTCGCACCGGGTAGCGCATTCGCCAGATAACCACCCACGCTATTTGCAGCTTCGCCGAAGAAACCAAATTTACCTTCGCTCACTGCAGCGATCTTTTGCGCCAACGCCTGAAGCTGTGCTGCCTGAGGGTGTTGTTGTGCGAAGTTCCCAAGAAGCACTGTGACACTTTTACCGCCGGCCAAGCTCTTGGCAATGGCTGCGGCAGTTCCACTTGAACTCTGTGCACCTTGTTTTTCTGCAGTCAGCGCATTCAAGACTTGAGTCATCACTTCAACCAATGCATCTGGTGTGACGATCGCTTTATTTTCGACATTCATCAGCAGATCGTCGTCGGCGCTGTGAATGATGTTCGCTTTTGCTCCACGTTTCACAGCAGTACGAATACGTGCCGCCAATAAAGGATGGTCTTTGCGCAAGAAACTACCCACGATGAGGAAACGGTCTGCACGGCTAATATCAGCGATTGACATCCCCAACCAAGGCGCACCTTGCTTTTTGCCGTCCGAACTAAAGTCGACCTGACGTAAACGGAAATCGATGTTTTGACTTCCAATACCACGCACCAATTTTTGCAACAAATAGAGTTCTTCCAGTGTGGAATTCGCCGTTGCCAATGCGCCGATCTGTTCAGCTCCCGCACCATTTGAAATTTGACGCAAACCATTTGCCGCATACTCCAAGGCAACCGGCCATTCCACTTCGAGCCATTTGCCGCCTTGTTTGATCATTGGCTTGGTCAAACGCTCGGCAGAGTTTAATCCCTCATAAGCAAATCGATCTTTATCCGATAACCAGCACTCATTGATGTCTTCGTTATCAATGGGCAATACTCGCAAAACCTGATTGTTCATGGTCTGCACAGCGAGGTTTGAACCCAAACTATCGTGAGCACTGATGGAGCGACGACGCGACAATTCCCAACTGCGGGCTTTATAGCGGAATGGCTTGCTGGTGAGCGCCCCAACCGGACACAAATCAATCATATTGCCAGATAGCTCTGAATCGACAGTGCCGGAAACGAAAGTCATGATCTCTGCATGTTCGGTACGATACGCTTGCCCAAGTTCCATCTTGCCGGCTATCTCCTGACCAAATCGTACACAACGAGTGCAATTGATGCAGCGGCTCATTTCTTCAGCTGATACTAGCGGGCCAATATCTTTACTCAATACCGTGCGCTTTTCCTCGTGGTAGCGCGACTTCACTCCGCCGTAGCCTACTGACATATCTTGCAGCGTACATTCGCCGCCTTGGTCACAGATCGGGCAATCCAACGGATGGTTGATCAGCAGAAATTCCATCACGCCCTTTTGCGCCTTTACAGCCTGTTCAGAAGCTGTGAAAACTTTCATCCCCTCTGTTACCGGAGTAGCACAGGCAGGCAAGGGCTTGGGTGCTTTTTCAACTTGCACCAGACACATGCGGCAGTTCGCCGCAATCGACAGTTTTTTGTGATAGCAAAAATGCGGGATCGTGATGCCCGCCGCATGCGCGGCTTCAATCACAGTCGAGCCGTTCGCTGTTTCGATGTGCTTGCCGTCAATTTCAATGTTGATCATTGCTCACCTATCCGTATGCCTTACACCAAGCAGCGTTTATGCTCGATGTGGTATTCAAACTCTTTACGATAATGCTTGAGGAAGCCCTGCACCGGCCAAGCAGCCGCATCACCCAAAGCGCATATGGTGCGCCCGGCAATGTTGTTGCAAAGGTCCAGCAGCAGATCCAGATCTTCAGGCCGACCTTCACCATGTTCGATACGATGCACAATGCGATACAACCAACCCGTGCCTTCACGGCAGGGTGTGCATTGACCGCAAGATTCTTCATGATAAAAATAAGATAACCGTTCCAGCGCTTTAACCATGCATGTCGTTTCATCCATCACGATGATCGCTCCGGTTCCGAGATACGAACCCGCTTTTTGGAGTGAATCAAAATCCATATTCACATCCATCATTATTTCAGCAGGCAACACCGGCATAGAGGAACCACCGGGGATCACAGCCTTTAATTTGTTTCCACCACGCACACCGCCCGCCATTTCGAGCAACGTTTTGAAAGGTGTACCCATAGGTACTTCAAAATTACCCGGTTTATTCACATGACCAGACACGGAGAACAACTTGATTCCACCGCTATTCGGCACGCCCAAATCGGCGAATTTCTGACCGCCGTTATTGATGATGTAGGGTATGCTGGCAAAAGTCTCGGTATTGTTGATCGTAGTAGGCTTGCCGTACAAACCAAAACTTGCAGGAAAGGGCGGCTTGAAGCGAGGCTGACCTTTTTTTCCTTCAAGAGATTCGATCAAGGCAGTTTCTTCGCCGCACACATAAGCGCCATAGCCCAAATGATTGTGCAAATTAAATTCAAAATCAGAACCAAGAATATTCTTGCCGAGAAAACCCGCCTTTAATGCTTCTTCAACAGCAGATTCCATGCGTTCATAGGCTTCAAAAATTTCACCATGAACGTAGTTGTAACCGGTCTTCACGCCCATTGTATAAGCAGCAATGGCCATTCCTTCGATCAGCATATGCGGATTAAAACGTAAAATATCCCAATCCTTGCATGTTCCCGGTTCACCTTCATCGGAATTGCAGATGATATATTTATCGCCCTGATACTGGCGCGGCATGAAACTCCATTTAAGTCCGGTCGGAAATCCTGCACCACCTCGACCGCGCAGGCCCGATAATTTTACTTCTGCAACGATAGCTTCCGGAGCCATATGCTCTGAGAGTATCTTGCGCAAAGCTTGATAACCACCCACCTTGAGATAATTTTCAAGCGCCCAGGGTTGGTCAAAATGCATCGTACTTAGAATGATAGGAGCATTCATTGCTTGCCCCCCTTACTGCCAGCCTCAAGCTCGTCCAATATTTGATCGATTTTTTCTCCGGTCAAATGGCCACACAGCTTTCTGTTATTGATGGTAAACATCGGTGCAGCGACACAGGCTCCCATGCACTCTCCCTCACGCAAACCAAATTTACCATCGGCAGTGACTTCACCCAAACCTATTCCCAGCCTGTTTTTCAGGTGTAGCAAGGTTTCGCTTACTCCACTTAGCTGGCAGGAAAGATTGGTACAAACAGTCAGCGTAAACTCTCCCATCGATTTGAGTTTATACATATGGTAAAAAGTGGCGACCTCATACACCGCCATTTGCGGCATACCGATATAGGTAGCGATATCCGACATGTCTTCAGGGGCGATCCAGCCCTTTTCATCTTGTACAAAACGCAAAGCCGCCATCACGGCTGATTGCCTTTGGTCTGCCGGATATTTCTTAAATTCGCGGTCTATTTGTGTTTGAATTTTTTCAGATAACATCAGCGGTCTATCTCTCCAAAAACGATGTCTTGAGTGCCGATGATCGCCACCACATCAGCCAACATGTGACCATGGGTCATCTCGTTCAAAGATGCAAGATGAGGGAATCCGGCCGCACGAATCTTCATACGATATGGCTTGTTCGCTCCGTCTGAAACCAGGTAGATACCAAATTCGCCCTTTGGATGCTCCACCGCCGAATACACTTCACCTGCCGGCACATGCATTCCTTCAGTGAAAAGTTTGAAATGGTGAATCAGTTCTTCCATATTCTGCTTCATCGCTTCCCGGTTGGGCGGAGCGAATTTATGGCTCTCCGTGATCACCGGACCGGGATTTTTTCGCAACCAATCGATACATTGTTTAATGATGCGATTGGATTGGCGCATCTCTTCGACACGAACCAGATATCGATCATAGCAATCGCCTTCAACGCCCACAGGGATATCAAAATCCAAACGGTCGTAAACTTCATAAGGTTGTTTTTTGCGCAAATCCCAGACAACACCGGAGCCACGCAACATCGGGCCGGTAAAGCCCAAAGCCAAAGCCCGCTCGGGCGTGACGACACCAATACCGACGGTACGCTGTTTCCAGATGCGGTTATCGGTCAACAAGGTTTCATACTCGTCGACATTGGCCGGGAAACGGTTACAAAAATCTTCCAGAAAATCGAGCAAGGAACCTTGTCGATTTTCGTTCATGCGTTTAACAGCAGAGGCATTATGGATCTTCGAAGCCGCATACTGGGGCATACTTTCAGGTAGATCACGGTAAACCCCACCTGGTCGGTAATAGGCTGCGTGCATACGTGCACCCGAAACGGCCTCATACGCATCGAACAAATCTTCGCGTTCGCGGAAGGTGTAGAAGAACATCGTCATGGCACCGAGGTCGATACCGGAAGCTCCAAGCCACAACAGATGATTCTCGATACGTGTGATCTCGTCAAACATCACACGGATGTATTGGGCACGCAGCGGAACTTCAATGCCGGCCAGCTTTTCAATCGCCATGACATAAGCATGCTCGTTGCACATCATGGAAACATAATCCAGCCTATCCATGTAGGGCACGGATTGCAAAAATGTTTTATGCTCGGCCAATTTTTCGGTAGCGCGGTGCAGCAAGCCAATATGCGGATCGGCACGCTCAACCACTTCGCCATCCAACTCCAGAACTAGGCGTAAAACGCCGTGCGCGGCCGGATGTTGCGGACCAAAGTTCATCGTGTAATTTTTAATTTCAGGCATTACGTTTCCCTATGCTCTTATCTCAATGACGACTGTATTTTTCTTCGCGGACAATACGCGGTGTAATTTCGCGAGGCTCCACGGTAACCGGTTGGTAGATCACCCTGCGTTGCTCCGCGTCATAACGCATCTCGACATTCCCGGACAGCGGAAAGTCTTTGCGGAATGGGTTGCCCACAAAACCATAATCCGTCAGCAGACGACGCAAATCCGGATGACCCAGAAAAATAATACCGTATAAATCGAACGCTTCCCGCTCAAACCAATTGGCTGACGGCCATATTTCAATGGCGGAATTCAGTGTTGGCATCGCGTCATCCGGGGCAAACACTCTGACGCGCAAACGCATGTTGTGCTCTACAGAAAGCAAGTGATAAACAGCAGCAAAGCGCTGTTTAAACTGGTTTGGCGAACCATTGTCCAGATAGGCGCCCCCCTCACACACATCGCTTCCGTAGGAGGAATAATCAATACCGCAAATATCGATCAATTGCTCAAAATGAAATTTTGATTCATCGCGCAATTGCGTAAATACGCCCAGCATGTCACTTGAACCAACAACCAGTGTCAATTCGCCAAGCTTGTTTTCCAAACTAACCACCTTGTCGGAAAACACTTCTTTCAAACTTTCGCCCAGCATATTCAATTCGTCAGACATTTTCTTCCTAACGCGCGATGGTATTGGTTCGATTAATTTTATTTTGCAACTGGATCACGCCAAAGAGCAATGCTTCTGCAGTCGGGGGACACCCGGGAACATAGATATCTACCGGAATGATACGGTCACAACCGCGCACCACAGAATACGAATAATGGTAGTAACCGCCGCCATTGGCACACGAACCCATTGAAATCACGAAACGCGGCTCAGCCATCTGATCATAGACCTTGCGCAAGGCCGGTGCCATTTTATTGCACAGCGTTCCAGCAACGATCATCAGATCCGATTGTCTGGGGCTAGGGCGAAATGCACCCGCTCCAAAACGATCCAAATCATAGCGCGACAAAGCCACATGCATCATTTCTACCGCACAACACGCCAAGCCGAAAGTCATTGGCCACAGCGAACCGGTACGGGTGTAATTGATTACGGTATCCAAAGAGGTGGTAACAAACCCCTTTTCGAGAAGCCCTTCTATTCCCATTCCAACGCTCCTTTCATCCATTCATAGATAAAACCCACCACCAGGATGGCCAGGAAAATCATCATTGAGAAGAAACCATACAGACCAATTTCCTTAAGCACTATCGCCCAGGGAAACAGAAATGCAATTTCGAGATCGAACAGAATAAACAGGATGGCAACCAGATAGTAGCGCACGTCAAATTTCATGCGCGCATCTTCGAATGCCTCGAAGCCGCACTCGTAGGGAGAAAGCTTTGCGCTATCGGGCCGATGAGGAGCAGCGAACCTCCCCAAAAGCAATGGGATAACCCCGACGGCCAAACCGACACAAATGAACAACAAAACCGGAAAATAACTTTCCAACATACTGATCTCCCCCGCATGTGGTACTCGAAGAGTGTAGCCACATGCCTCTCCGATTTATATTATTTTAACCCAACCAACACTCGGTACATTAGCTAAATTTTGGTGCGGGGCAAGGGACTCGAACCCTCACGTCCTTACGGACACAGCCACCTCAAGGCTGCGCGTCTACCAATTCCGCCAACTCCGCATTAAATACAATTTTTATTTTTATAAATTATCTCGGTACTTCTTTCGATTTCGAACCAGCAACATCTGCTTCAGGTGCCGGAGCAGGCACAACTTGCGGCACAATTTTACTTGTGTCGACTTTATCCATTACACCCTGACCTTGACTCTGGGCCGGATGTGCATAAATATAAGTTAAAGAAAGACTCGTCACAAAGAAAATAGTCGCTGCTACAGCAGTACTTCTGCTTAAAAAATTAGCCGAACCACTGGATCCGAATAAACTTCCTGCCGAACCAGTGCCGAAAGCCGCGCCCATATCAGCGCCCTTGCCATGCTGAATCAACACCAGACCAATCAACACTATCGCAGTCAAAACATGAACAACCCAAACTAACGTTTCCACACAACACTCCAAAAATCAAAAATTTCTTAAAAAAACAGCTACTTTTGTGCCGCACGGCAGATAGCGATAAAGTCATCTGCGATCAAAGCTGCCCCGCCAATCAGTCCGCCATCAATATCCGGCATGGCAAACAACTCGGCGGCATTCGCTGCCTTTACGCTACCCCCATAGAGTATACACAAGGCTTGTGCAACTTGACTATCTTGTTTTGCAACTCGTTGCCTAATAAATAAATGTACTGCCTGCGCCTGAACAGGTGAAGCCGTTTTGCCGGTTCCAATTGCCCACACCGGCTCGTAAGCCACTACCGCTTTTGCCAAGCCCTTGGTGCCTGCGCGATCAAGTACTGCATCCAACTGCGTTGCCACTATTTGTTCAGTCACTCCCGCGTCACGCTCTGCCAGCGTTTCTCCTACGCAGAATATCGGCGTCATTCCTGCTTTGAGAGCAGCATCAAACTTTGCCGAAGCAATATCATTGCTTTCGTGAAAAAGTCCCCTGCGTTCAGAATGCCCGATAATGACATAACGGCAAGCGAAGTCTGAAAGCATTCCCGGAGAAACTGCCCCAGTAAATGCTCCCTCTTCATATTGATTTAGGTTCTGTGCCCCCCAAGCGACGTTTGTCGCCTGAAGCATTGATTGCGCCTGAGCAAGGTACGGATAAGGTACACAAACTGCAAAATCCGCTCCCTTCAAGTCACGTACACCAGCAACAACTTTATTCAACAATACCGTGTTGGAAGCCATACGCCCATGCATTTTCCAATTACCAACCACTAATTTGCGGCGCATCCAATACTCCCCACAGCTTCGAAAGACGCGAATCCTACCTGCGAAAACCTCAACGGTCAATCTTGCACTTGGGGCAACAGAGGTCAAATTGCTTAATCTGGCATAAACATAACCAAAGCCTAACTTCACTCGCATTTCATCAATATGTAATAATTGTGTAACATATTCTCTATAACATGAGATACGCTGAATCACGGCAAATAGCGTTGCTATCGAAAATATCTTTTAGGAGAAAACATGAGCAAATTGAATCAACTTCTGGCTAGTATCGGCGTAACCGCCGCACTGCTATCTGCCGGTACAGCTATGGCGTCTGACATTACCGGCGCGGGCGCTACATTTCCTTACCCTATTTACGCTAAATGGGCTGAAGCCTACAAAGCACAAACTGGAGTTGGTCTTAACTACCAATCCATCGGTTCCGGTGGTGGCATCAAGCAAATCACCGCAAAGACAGTTAATTTCGGTGCATCTGACAAACCACTGACATCTGAAACACTGGCCAAAGATGGTCTGGTTCAGTTTCCAACCGTTATCGGTGGAGTAGTTCCAGTTATAAACGTTGAGGGCGTAGAAGCCGGCCAATTGAAAATCACCGGTGAAACACTGGCTGCCATTTATATGGGCAAGATCACTAAATGGAATGACCCAAAACTGGCTGCCGACAATAAAGGTCTTAAGTTGCCGGAAACTGATATCACTGTAGTTCATCGTTCTGACGGTTCCGGTACTTCCTTCATTTTCACTACCTACCTTTCTCAAGTCAGCCCAGAATGGAAATCCAGCGTGGGTGCGGATGCTGCTGTGCAATGGCCTACAGGCATGGGCGGCAAGGGCAACGAAGGTGTTGCAGCCAACGTAAAAAGCATCAAGAACGCCATTGGTTATGTTGAATATGCCTATGCAAAACAAAACAAAATGACCTATGTGCAATTGAAAAATCGCGATGGTCAATTTGTTAAGCCTGATGATACCAACTTCAAAGCAGCAGCAGCCAATGCAACATGGAAAGCAGAAGAAAACTTCTTTCAGATCCTGACCAATCAAATTGGCAAAGATAGCTGGCCAATCAGCGGCGCAACTTTTATCTTGATGCATGCTAAAGAAGAAGATGCTGCAACTGCCAAGGATGTGCTTAAATTCTTTGACTGGGCTTACAGCAACGGCGATAAGATGGCAGCCGAGTTGGATTATGTTCCTTTGCCTGACGCACTCAAGAAACAAATTCGCGATTCCTGGAAAGCACAGATCAAAGGTGCCGATGGAAAATCTGTTTGGTAATATCAAAGTAATAGTTTAGAAGCATGCGAAATTATTACGCATGCTTTATAGTCCGGTTCGGGGGGATAAGTTCCCCCTCGAATTTTGAAAATTGATTTTGAAAACGACTAAGATCAATTTTCAAAATTTGAAGAACTTAAAATTTAAAGCACAAAATGCCAACGTCACTTCGCGACAACCAATTAAAGCGCCAGAATCTGCTTGATATACTTTTCCGCAACGTAACACGTTTGTGCGCGTTCGGCGTTCTCGCTTTGCTGGTCAGCATCATCATTTCTTTGGTCATCTCCAGCTCATTGGCTATGAATCAATTCGGGTTTGGTTTTTTAACCAGCGCTGACTGGAATCCGGTAACGGAGAAATTCGGTGCGCTGGTGCCTATAGTTGGCACACTGGCAACCTCAATCATCGCTTTATTGATCGCGATTCCTGTCAGTTTTGGTATCGCCATTTTCCTCACCGAATTATCTCCACAATGGATGCGCAGACCGCTCGGAATTGCAATTGAACTGCTGGCGGGTATTCCAAGCATCATTTACGGCATGTGGGGTTTGTTTGTTTTCGTGCCCATCTTTGCCGATCATATCGAACCCTGGATCAATAATAATCTTGGGCAACTTCCCGTCATATCGCCCTTGTTCTCAGGGCCGAACTTGGGCATCAGCGTTCTGGCTGCCGGTATTATTTTGGCAATCATGGTCATTCCGTTCATCGCATCGGTGATGCGCGACGTGTTCGATGTTGTTCCATCTCTTCTGAAAGAATCCGCTTACGGCTTAGGAGCGACAACCTGGGAAGTCATGTACCAAGTCGTGCTGCCCTACACCAAGATCGGCGTGGTTGGCGGCATCATGTTGGGATTGGGCCGCGCCTTGGGGGAAACCATGGCGGTAACCTTCGTCATCGGCAATGCACACCAACTGAGCGCTTCACTACTGAAACCGGGCAATAGTATTTCTTCCGCGTTAGCCAATGAGTTTACCGAAGCAGTCGGTGATTTATATACCTCTGCTTTGGTTGAACTTGGTTTGATCTTATTTTTCATCACCTTTGTTGTTCTTTCGATAGCACGTCTATTGTTATACCGTCTGGCACAAAATGAAGGGCGTGGAGCCTGATATGTTTACTCTGTATGGACGTCGTCGATTCGTCAATTTGCTAAGCTTGGGCATTTCCGTGCTTGCCATGGCATTTGGTCTGTTTTGGCTGGGCTGGATTCTGCTGACCTTGCTGGTACAAGGTCTGCCAGGAATGAATATGACGATTTTTACGCAGACCACGCCCCCTCCCGGCAGTATGGGTGGTCTGAGCAATGCCATTTGGGGAAGTCTGATGATGACTTTTCTTGCCACTCTCATTGGTACGCCAATTGGAATTTTAGCCGGAACTTATCTGGCAGAATTCGGACAACGCGGCTGGCTCTCGCCGGTAACACGTTTTATTAACGATATTTTATTATCTGCTCCCTCCATCGTAATCGGCTTATTCGTTTATGCTGTTTACGTTATCAAGATCGGTCATTTTTCCGGTTGGGGTGGTGCCTTCGCACTTTCCATCATCGTGATACCTGTTGTTATTCGAACGACTGAAAATATGTTGCGCCTGATTCCAAACAGCCTGCGTGAAGCAGCAGCAGCGCTAGGTGCACCACAATGGAAAGTCATCAGTTTTGTCACTTTGCGCGCCGCACGGGCAGGTATCCTTACAGGTATCCTGCTGGCCATTGCGCGTATCAGTGGTGAAACGGCTCCATTGCTGTTTACCGCATTGAACAATCAGTTTTTTAGCAATAACATGAACCAACCGATGGCCAATTTGCCGGTTGTTATTTTTCAATTCGCCATGAGTCCATATGATGACTGGCGCAGTCTCGCCTGGGCCGGAGCGCTTCTCATTACATTTAGCGTACTCACGCTAAATATTGTCGCACGTGTTCTGTTCCGTCAAAAAGCCAATACAAATTAAGGAAGCAAGCAGATGAACGCTGAACCAACTGTCGCACCCCACAAGCTGATCGTAAAGAATTTGAATTTCTATTATGGTGCTGATCGGGCATTAAAAGACATCAATATGAATATACCCGACAAAATGGTCACTGCCTTCATCGGCCCGTCCGGTTGTGGCAAATCAACTCTGCTTCGCACTTTTAACCGCATGTATCAGCTATACCCCAAGCAACGTGCGGAAGGAGAGATTTTGCTCGACGGTGAAAACCTGCTGGACAAAAAGCAAGACTTGAACACTTTGCGCGCCAAGATCGGCATGGTTTTCCAAAAACCCACTCCTTTCCCGATGTCGATCTACGACAACATCGCCTTCGGCGTAAAGTTGTATGAGAATCTGAGCCCGCGTGACATGGCAGAACGCGTGGAATGGGCGCTGAAAAAAGCCGCTCTATGGAATGAGGTCAAAGACAAACTCAAGCAAAGCGGCACCGGATTATCCGGAGGACAGCAACAGCGCCTTTGTATCGCCCGTGCCATTGCGGTAAAGCCAACAGTACTCTTGCTGGATGAGCCGACCTCTGCTTTGGATCCGATCTCCACCGCTCACATCGAAAAACTGGTTGATGAGCTGAAAAAGGATTTTACCATTGTGATCGTCACCCACAACATGCAACAAGCTGCGCGTGTATCCGACTTCACCGCGTATATGTATCTGGGTGATCTGGTTGAATTTGGCGATACCAGCGCGGTCTTTACCAACCCTAAACGCAAAGAGACAGAAGACTACATTACGGGTCGGTTTGGTTAACTCATTCTCGTCGCTATGCGGCGTTGCTTACAAAATATTACTTCTTACCCATCATACATAGGCTGCGGCGAAATTTTTTGCCCGCGCCTTGCCTGGCTTTGACAATTGAATTTTTGAAGCTCCCTTAACACTTCGAATTATTTTAGACCCGTTATTTTGTAAATTCTGCCAACTCCCGATAATAAGAATTTGCCAAGTTACGAGATTAATCAGTACAAAAAATTCTTTTGACGTTTCATACAAATTAATTTTAATATTCGCTGGCAGAACAAGAGCGGATGCAGAATGAATTAATGCTTGACAATTGACATCCGCCTATAAAAATATATTCAAAAAAGCAATAGGAGGAAGTAGCATTGATCGAAATTTTCGTTAAAACACCAAATGGATTCGCAGAAATCGAAAATCATAGCAGCGACTTGTCACTTCGACAACGGCGGATATTGATTCATGTGGATGGCAAACGTTCAGTAGAAGAAATTAGAAGCTTATCTCTGGTTGATGATCTGGATCAAGTATTGAAATTACTTCAGGGAAAAGGCCTGATCAGCGCGAACACAACCACCCTGCCCTCCGGGAGGAAACCAGAACCAGAAGCAGAGCTAAATTTCACCTTTCGCGTGATCCCGCCTAACCCCAATCCAAAAGAAATTGAAAGGGCTAAAACTTTTATGATCAACACGCTAAGGGTTTTCTGTGGAGAATGGGCACATCTTACAATTATCACAGCAGTTTCAGATGCAAGAACACATGAGGAACTCCGCAAGAGTTTCATCACTTGGTACGAAGCGATCTTTGCAACAAGTGACGGGAAGCGCAGAATAAAAGAACTTAGCACTTCGTTACTTAATGATATTTGATCTGTATGGAGATTGCTCGATAGCTGATTGTCTGGCTATGTTACAGTTGATGCTTAAATAATCGAGCAGATTTGGGTAAATCACTTCAAAGTTATTTTATCCAATTCGTGCTTTAATTTTGCTTCATCCCATTCAAAAATCGCTGCCGCTTTCCTTGCGATTTTCAATAGTGTTCCTTCATCCAACTTAGCCAATATTAATAGTGGCATGCGGCGACGTAGCAGATCTTCCAGATTCACGACCATTTCATTACGTGCACAATACATAAGATCGGCATAAATTAATGGTAACGAGGTAACAATACGTTCAGCAAGTGCTGGATCGTTTTCAACATCACGAAGAATTTCGATCACCCGTTTGCCGTGACGACGAATGAGCCACTTGAAACATTCCTCTTCTATGCCAAGCACTTTAGCCTGCACAACAATAGCGTCTGCCCATGCAACAAAATTTTCCGGTGCCCATGGAAAATTGCGTCCATTGGTTTGACACTGCACACGTATCCCAAGTTGCGCGCAAACCGCATCCACGATCACCGTGGCATCTTCTCTTGCTGAAGTTAACTTGCCGCCGATTGAATAAAACACCCCGTTTGCAGTCTTCTTCAATTCCCAGTCCCGGCTAACAGCGGAAGGAGAAGCGGCATCACTTTGTCTCATCACGCGTATTCCCGCATAACTACCGATCACATCATTTTCAGTCCAGCGTGTTTTGAGATAATAATTTACTTCACGTAATAGATATTCTATTTCAGCTTTTTCTACGGTGACATGTTCGATATCGCCGCGATAGTCTGTATCGGTAGTGCCCACTAGCGTGAGCCCGTACCAGGGAATCATAAAAAACACGCGTCCGTCTGATTGCGCTGTCAGCAATAGTGCTTCGTCACTCGGCAGTGCAGGCAGTATCAAATGCGTACCTTTGCTCAGCCTGCACCATGCATTACTTACTTCATCTTTGCTTAGCCACTGGCCTGTAGCATTCACCACAACTTGTGCTTGGATATGAATGCCCTCCTCGCTTAAGCTGTCTTGAACTCTGGCACCCATTACTTTGTCATTATTTTCTTTTAACTCGATAAGCTTGCAATGGTTGACGCAAACCGCACCGGCATCGATCGCACCGGCAACCAACTCCAGCACCAGACGACCATCATCGGTCTGTGCATCCGCATAAGTAAATCCGCCAAGAAGTTTATCTTCAGCAAGCGCAGAAAATCGCCGGGCAAACGCAGTGCGATTGAAATATCGATGCTTCATATTGTCAAACGGACTTCCCGCCATCAGGTCGTACAAGATCAATCCTGCTTTGAGTTGCAATCGGCTGATACGACTGTGTGAATATACCGGCACACCAAAACGTAGAGACCACACACGATGGGGTGCTGCTTGCAACAACATGCCACGCTCGGTTAATGCCTTCTTCACCAGCTTGAAATCGTAAGACTCAAGATAACGCAAACCGCCATGGATCAATTTACTGGAGGCGGATGAGGTCGCCCCCGCCCAATCACCCTGCTCGACCAAAGCAACCTTTATTCCGCGCAATGCAGCATCGTAAGCTGTCCAAGCGCCGTAGATACCTCCACCGCAAACTAACAGATCAAAGTGCTTATCCTGTAGTGCTAAAAAATCGCGCTTCATGCATCCCTCATATTCAGCGCTTTTTGCGGCAGATCGCTAATCAAAATATCAACCCCAAGGTGCAGCGCCTTGTTAATTTCCGCATCGCTATTACAGGTGTAGACCGCAATACTTTTTCCTTTGCCGTGCAGAAGCGCCACGAACAATTCATCCAGAGATTCTATAGGCAGACACAGACCATGCAAAAAAGGATACCTCTGTAAAACATTCCTGGCTTCTGCCAATTTTTGATCTGTTTCAAAATTGTAAACCAAGGGGAATCCGGGACGGTATTCATTCGCGTAGATTAGACTATCAAGGTTGAATGAAGAAACAAGAATTTTTTCGTCCCGGTTGTCACCAACCCTATCCAATGTTTGCCTCACCTTGGTCTTGTGACGTGCTCGATCTTCCCAATCACGGTTTTTAATTTCCAGTAGCAAACGGCAACGACTCCGGTACGCATCAAGAAATTCTTGCAAGCACACAATTCTTTCTGCAGAAATTCCTTTACTGAAGTGTGCCGCAAAATCCATTGCACATAATTGCGAGTAATTAAAGTCATCGATATGCCTGGTTTCAAGGCCGGGCACTTTATCCAGAAAGCGGTCATGCCATATCACAGGCACCTCATCCAGACTGAGCTGAACATCGGTTTCCATGCCGTCTATAGCGTAATTCAATGCTCTATTAAAAGCACTGCGGGTATTTTCCGGCGCTTCCTTGTTTGCTCCACGGTGTGCATAAATCAAACTATGGCTGTGAAATCGTTTTACTGGTGAATTCATTTATCTGATTCCTGAAATTTGGCGCGGAGTGTAATCTGAAATCTTGCCTCTGATGTTGAAGCAGGAAAAATATTATCGTACTATCCATTCCTTGGAAATATACTTCTTATGCTCCCCGGTTAATATTTAATATAGATCGCACCAGAACTGAAATGGCCCCTTCGCATAAGAAACCATCAAATCAGCCTAAACCTGAGGAAAGCAAGCCCGTTCTCAGTTTCGATTTAAGCTCATCTATATCAAACATCGACAAACACTTGGAGGATGCACGTCTCACGACAATAGTTGAAACACCCAAACCCCAAAACCCGGAAATCTTCCTTGATGCCAGTCATTTAACCGACTCGTCTCCGACTTTATCGCGGACCAAGTCAGGTCTTTTTCAATCCAGTCTACTTACCGAACTGGCTCAAGAATCTGAAAAAAAACAAATCGAAAACCTGTCTCAAACTCAAGCGCTAAAAGCTCGTTCACAATACTTGAATGACGCTCTTGATAAAATCTCGGGTTTCTTTATTTCGTTTACTCAACTTGCCAACGATATGGTGCCGGACATTTCCAGGAGTTACCGTCTGGATGCCCGCACTGCGTACGAAAATTTAAAATGGGTCAGTTCACACGTCGAAATCAGAAAACAAAACCTGTCTGCCACCGCGCTGATCGCCCATGTAACTTTCACTGTAAGCTATCGCTCACCAGAGATCATCTTGGTTACCCGTCCGTGGAATCAGCTCGAAATACTAAAAAAAGAGATCAACAATCTCAAATTTGTCGTACTTGATGAAAGTGAACTGGATGAAAAACGCCCAAAACAAGAATGGATACAAGTACGCCTATCTTCTGATCTGCCCGTATTGTTAAGATTTCAGGGAAACTACGACAGGGGACACATTGATGTGTTGAGCCGCAATCTGCTTACTTTAGGCATCAGTTCGTTTAGAATAAAATCTGAAGATATTTCCTCCACATTGCTCGATGATATTGGAAGAATATTGTTGGGTCGCTCTGACAAGATTCCCGACGAACTTATACCCTTATGATGCATGTAATCAAAATAATTGATCATGTATTTATCTAAAGTTATCTCTTTAAGTTTGCGGTTCTTAGTTATGTTTATTTTCTGCTTGTGCGCAAGCCGTTCAAGCTATGCCGCAGAGTGGACAATTAATGGCCTGGTTCTGGAAAGAGGGACCAGAAGAGCGCTTTCAGATGTGCAAGTGATCGTTCGCGAAGATAATGCCATCAATGCAATCTCTGATGAAAATGGACGTTTCAGATTGATATTTCCCGGTGACGGTCAATTTACGTTGACCGCTGCTACCTTGGGAAGCGAAAAACCCTTTAACATCGTCATCGAACTTAAAGCGGGTACTGCTCTACCCAGTCCCACTTTCTACCTGCCATTTGCACCTCAACTGGAAGAAATTGTAGTTCAAGGCGCGCGCAGTCAGGATCGAGTCAGCAAAAGTGTCATTTCCGGTGATGAACTACGCCGCATTCCGGGTTCAAGCGGAGATCCGCTTGCGGGCTTACAGGCTTTACCGGGTGTAGTCTCCACGGGTGCCGGACCCGCAGTGAGGGGCTCGGGCCCTGCCGACAATTTATATTATGGTGATGACTTACCCATCAGTAAAGTTTTTCATACAACCGGTATCAGTGTCTTTAATGCCGATCTGATTCAGGATTTCAATTTGTACAGTGCGGCTTTTGCGCCGCGTTATGGCGATGCTACCGGTGCAATAATCGATGTCGCCCTGCGCGACCCGCGCAATGATCGTTTGGGCGGCAAGCTCAACATCAATGTGATCGGTGCTGACTTTCTGGTGGAGGGTCCGACCGCCGATAATCAATCCGCCTATTTTGCTGCGCGGCGTAGTTACATTGACTTGCTTATCAAGCAAGTGTCTCAAAATGGCGTCACTTTGCAGATTCCCAACTACAGCGATTATCAGGGAAAATATATTTGGAAATTGAATGACTCTGATCGACTCACATTCCATTTGCAGGGCGCTACAGACCAGCTCAAATTGAGCGTCGACAGCAACTCGGATATCGCCAAGCAACAGCCCGTGTTAAGCGGAAATTTGAGTTTCTCCGATACGTATGCCATGCAAGCAGTCGTATGGGATGCCAGTGTTTTTTCAGATTCCCAAAACAAATTGGCACTGGAACACAGTTCTACAGGAGCCAACAGCACGGTTGCTTCCGCCGGCAATATTACGATTGCGGATGACACCAATAGGTTGCGTGAACTGATGCATATTCCAATGTCTGAAGACCAGGAGCTGACTCTGGGAAGTAATCTGAGCCAGTCACATACGGCTGTCAATGTCGATGCGATCAATCCTACTTGTACCCAATTCAATGCCGGGTGTGACATTAGCGCTGCACCTCGCTTGCAGTTGCAAGAAACGGTCAATACCAACGCCTCGGAATTTTCTGTACAGGATCGTAAACGAATTTCATCGAAATTGACCTTGATCGGCGGCGTTCACCACAGTACCGAAGACTATTTGAACAAATCTTATACCGAACCTCGTCTGGGTGCTGAGTGGGATTGGGACGCGCGCACTCTGCTTACCGCAGGTTGGGGACGCCACAACCAAATTCCGACGTATCAACAGATTGCACCCATTTTCGGCAATACCCATCTTGATCATCTGCGGGCAGAACACAGTGTGGTCGGCATCAGTAAAAAACTGGATGATGAATGGTCTTGGAAAGCCGAGATCTACTACAAAAAACTCAGCAATCTGGTTGTCAGCGACCCGCAACTAAATTATGTCAATGGCGGAAGCGGCATTGCTTACGGCGAGGAATTGCTTATCAAAAAAGACGGGCATTCTGATCTTACCGGCTGGCTGTCGGTTTCACTGGCACGATCAAAATTACAAAATGATCTCACCGGAGAATCTTTTCGTTTTGAATACGACCAACCGATTAACGCAACCTTGGTTAGCAGTTACAAACTGGGCAATGACTGGACCATGGGGACGAAATGGACCTACCACTCGGGCACGCCCTACTCGCCCGTCATTGGCACGACTCATGACAGTTCCGGTCGCTACATACCAATCTATGCTGCCGTCAACTCAGGCACACTGCCTGACTATCATCGCCTCGACCTGCGCTTTGACCGCCATTACATTTACGACAAATGGAAGCTGAACACTTATTTCGAATTAAATAATGTCTATTTTCGCAAAAATGTTGTCGGCTACAGTTACAACGCCAATTACACTGTTGCGACACCCGTATCACCGCTGGTCATTCCATTTACATTTGGTGTTCAGGCAGAGTTTTGAATCGTTTATGTACTCGTTTCGAAAACGCTAGTTAACACATTCAAAGTAGAGGCACTGAGCAATACGGACATTCTTTTGGCTTATAAGCGATCGCAAAACTGACCTCGCTTGGAGTACCGTCATCTTTAGTCGGCACCACCACTTTTTCACAAGCCGGACAACGATAATACCGCTTGGCCATAATCACGAACACCATACCGCTGATGAAAAGCAGTGCGTTCGCCAGCACGATGAAAAGATCGCTGTGATTTGGCAATGCCCACGACATCAATACACATCCACAGAATATAAGTAGCAACATTGGCAACAAGCCACGCACAGCAAACATCTTTTTGCGGTGACGAAATTCAATAACAGAAGGAATCTCAGGTTTCATTTTTAAGGTGTAATTTGTTCAAGTTTAAGATCAGGAAGTTCAGCAGATTATAACCGGAATGAATTCATCCCAACGCTTCGATGTAATCAGCGTACCCTGTGTTCCATGATTTCCTTCTCAGTGCTGTTCGTAACAGGCGTGTGGCTCTTGCAACAGCAAGCCACCTTGCCGGATTTGCATTTGATTTGGTGGCTCATTGGATTTCTGCCTGTTTTGTGGATACCCAAGCGAGCTCGCTGGCAACGCATTGCGCGTAATTTGCTATTGATGTGCCTTGCACTAAGCAGCGGATTTTTCTATACGGCGTGGATAGCACAACACCGTCTTGCAGACGAATTATCCCCTGACTGGCAAGGCCGCAACATCATAGTGACCGGTGTAATAGCAGAAATGCCGCGACAGCACCCGCGCGGCCTCAGTTTCATCCTGGATGTGGAGCAGGTAATCACGGCTGAAGTTCATGTTCCCAAACACATCATGCTGTCGACCTATCGGGATGAAAAACATGAACCTCTAGTTTTACATGCCGGCGAACGCTGGCAATTGACCGTGCGCCTGAAACAACCGCATGGCACCAGCAATCCGTTTAACTTCGATTTCGAAGCGTGGGCGCTTGAGTTCAATTTGCGAGCCATGGGTTATGTGTTTAACAAGGGCGACAATCACCGCATAGAAGAACACGTTTTTTCCTTCGGCTATAGCGTCGAAAGAATACGCGAAGCGGTGCGCACCCATTTTCAAAATGTACTAGGCAAAGCTCCCTATGTCGGCGTTCTTGGCGCACTTGCCATTGGCGATCAGGACAGTATTTCAGCCGCACAATGGCAGATATTCACCCGCACCGGTGTAAATCATCTCATGTCGATCTCAGGACTGCATATCACCATGCTGGCCGGATTTGCGTTTGCCTTATGTTATTGGTTATGGCGACGCAGTAGCAGACTCACGCTATTCATACCTGCCCGAAAAGTTGCGGCAATTGTTGGATTTCTGGTGGCGTTGGGATATGCCTTATTGGCCGGTTTCGGCGTACCCGCACAACGCACTGTATATATGTTAGCTACTGTTGCCATCGCATTGTGGTCGTCGCGCAACATTGCTCCCTCGCAATTACTTGCCATCGCACTCATCGTTGCCACACTATTTGATCCTTGGGCAGTTATTTCTCCGGGCTTCTGGTTATCGTACGGCGCAGTGGGACTGATTTTCTTTATCACGGCGAACCGCTTGGGTACAAGTAATTGGTTCATCGAATATGCGCGTGTGCAATGGGCAATGAGTATCGGATTGATCCCGCTGCTGCTCGCATTGTTCCAACAGATTTCATTGGTCTCGCCGCTGGCAAATGCCTTTGCCATTCCATTGGTCAGTTTCATCGTTGTTCCTTTAACATTGCTGGGTGCACTATTCCCGTTCGACTGGCTATTGCAACTCGCGCATCTAAGCATGAGTATTTGCATGTTCGCATTGGAGTGGCTGAATAGTCTGCCCGACGCAGTTTGGACCCAGCACGCTCCACCGGCATGGTGCATCATCGTTGGCATGATCGGCATTTTCTGGATGTTGCTACCGTCTGGCTTCCCTGCACGCTGGCTGGGGGCACTGATGTTGTTGCCGATGTTTTTCATTGCTCCTGAAACACCGGTATTCGGCTCGTCCAAGCTCCTTATATTCGATGTGGGTCAAGGTTTGGCGGTTGCAATACAAACCCAAAGTCATGCCTTGCTTTTTGATACCGGTCCCGACTTTAACGGTGAAGCCAATAGCGGCAATCGCATCCTGGTGCCCGCTTTGCGCGGACTGGGAATAGCTCAACTGGACGGACTGATACTTAGCCACAATGATCTCGACCACACTGGCGGTGCAACTTCAGTTTTGCAAGCGATGCCGGTTGGCTGGGTCGACTCTTCACTGGACGCTGATAGTGAGATTTTGAGACCGGTGCAGGATAGCAGGCAATGTGTGGACGGACAAACGTGGGATTGGGATGGCGTGCATTTTGAAATACTTCACCCGTCGCGGGCGAGTTATAAAAATGAAAATGTCAGCAACAATAACCGGGGCTGTGTTTTGCGTATCAGTAGCGGGAAGCAAACCGTTTTGATCGCTGCAGATATCGAGAAAGATACCGAAAAGCGCTTGTTGGCACTTCATCCTGACAAACTTCCGGCCACCTTGCTGGCTGTGCCGCATCACGGCAGCAAGACCTCATCCACGCCTGCCTTTGTGCAAAAAGTTCATCCGCGCATTGCTGTTTTCACGATGGGCTATCGCAACAAATTCCATCATCCTAACCCGACTGTATTTTCTCGTTATCGTGATATTGGCAGCGAACTGATTCGCTCGGATGAAGATGGCGCCGTTATTGTTCAGATGGACCCAGCAGATTTAAAGGTTGAGCGCTATCGCAAGACTCATGCTCGGTATTGGTATCAATCTCAGATTAGAGAAGATTGAAATACTATTGGTTTTCATTTCAACTTGTTTATTTTTTTGGGGCTAATTGTGTCAGTCACTTCTTTGCCAGTACCGCGATAGCCCGTATATCGGCCTGCAGAATCAAACATCGGCTCTCCACTGACCATCAAATATTGCTGAACTCCACTCGGTGTGGTTCGGCTATAAACAAAATCCAAAAATGGGCGCCTGGAGGCAAGATTCTCTTCAAGTTCTTCCCGTTCACTTAAATTCCATTGTGCCCCTTCTTCATCTCTGACATGACCCAATGAGGTGTCGAAACGAATACCAAGCATTTCCAAAGCCGGACCAAAAATCCTGGTGAACTTACCGTGCTCATCTTGCTCCCAATACCAGTCTGATGAAAGTTCGGTAAGACGACGAAAGCGCGCTTCACTTTCCCGCAACTCCGCAGTCCGTTCCAGTACTGTCTGTTCCAGTACCTTGTTGTAATCTTCAAGCTTCTTGTACAGCAGGCGTACCTCAAGCATGTTATGAATACGCGTTTTAACTTCGACAAAATCGAAGGGTTTCGCCACAAAATCTTTGGCACCGGCAGAAAGGGCACGCAGTTTGTGGTCGGGCTGGGCTGTAATAACAAGTACAGGAAGATAACGGTCTACTTCTAACTTCTTCAAACCTTCCATCACCTGAAATCCATCCATGACGGGCATTTGCAGATCCAGCAAGATCAGGTCGTACTGGTTTTTTTTATGCAATTCGAAAACTGCAGTCGGATCCATCGTTGTTGAAATTGACAAATATCCGGCCTCAATCAGCATCTGTTCCAGCAGTTGGACATTCGCTTCCTGATCATCCACAATCAAAATACTGGCTTTTAAAATTTCTTTTAAGTTAATCATTCTTTTCACCTGCTTCCTTTGAATTTGCCAAGGCGATCTCTGAAAATATCAACGCATCATCCAGCGCGTTCATAAATTCATTGATCTTGATTGGTTTGGTGAGGTAACGAAAAAATCCCGCTTCAAGTCCTTTTTCAATATCCCGAAGCATCGCATTCGCACTCAGTGCTATAACGGGAATGTGTTCCGTTAATGTATTTTTGCGCAATATTTTCAAAGCTTCAAATCCACGTATACCAGGCAGATTGATATCCATCAGAATTACATTCGGTATATGGTCAAGCGCCAGTTTCACGCCGCTATTGCCATCATGTGCGCTCAGCATATGTATCGACGGGTGACTCTCAATGATATGCTCGACCAACATGAGGTTTGCCGGATTATCCTCTACATAAAGCAGGGTTCGCAGCTTCCCGAGCTTCTGCTTTGATCGCTCGGTTGGCAGCGTGTTCCCTGCTGCCAGCTGAGGGGTATTGTCACGGATGAGTTCGACGCAAAATTCACTGCCAACTCCAACGGTGCTTTCCACGCTGATCGTGCCGCCCATCAATTCGATCAATTGTTTGGTTACCACCAGACCGATACCGGTACCTTCCTCGGAACCATATTCCTGTCCTAGACGATTGAATGGTTGAAATAGTTGCAATAGTTTTTCGGGTGGCAATCCCTCACCGCTATCTTTGATGCTGATTCGAATACGCTCCTGCGTACAGGTACATTTTACTTTAACAGTCCCATTTTCGCGGTTGTACTTGATCGCATTGGAGAGCAGATTGATCAGCACTTGCTTTACCCGGGTTCGGTCAGCATTGGCAAACCAGGTAATATCGAACGGAACAAAGCTTATGTGGATGCCGCGTTTTTGTGCCTGTGATTCGGTCATCGCCTGACATTCGCGCATGACCTCGGTCATCGAAACCGGTTCTCTGGACAATGATAATTTGCCGGACTCGATCACAGTAAGATCAAGAATCTCATTGATCAGTTCAAGCAAATACCATCCCGCTTTGGTGATCTGGTGCAACCTTACAATTTGCACATCTGTTGGAGTGGGCAACCCTGATTCCAGCAATTGTGCAAAGCCTAGAATAGCATTCAGCGGGGTGCGCAATTCGTGACTCATACTGGAAAGAAAAACCGACTTCGCCAAATTGGCTTCTTCAGCTTCCATCCTGGCTTTTTCAAGTTCGATATTTTTTAGTTGCAGAATCCGGTCAACGCGTCTGTGTTCAGTCACATCACGTGCTGCAGCGAATACGCCCTTCAATTTGCCGTAGCGGTCATAAAAAGTGACCGCGTTGTAAGACACGACTGTCTCCTTGCCGTCTCCGCTCAAGACAGTAAGTTCGTAATCGATCACTTTTTTATCCCTGAGCACCAGTTTGATCGCTGCATCGGCACGCGCCGGATCGGTGAAATAATTTTTAAACGGTGCACCGATCAGTTCATCACGAGTGAACTCTGTCAACGCCATCATCTGTTTGTTGACATCGGTAATGATTCCGGCAGGGTCGGTCGTCATGATCGCATCGATGTTGGACTCGATCAGAGAACGCGTGTAAAACTGCTGGTCACGCAAGGCCTGTTGCGCGCCATACTCTTCGGTGACATCGCGAAACACCAGTACCGCACCTACTACAATGCCATCACTTCCCCGGATCGGCGCGCAACTGTCGGCAATGATACATTCGCTGCCATCGCGTGCAATCAGGATGGTGTGATTGGTCATTTCCTGCACGGTGCCTTCGCGCAATGTTTTCATGACTGGAATAGTTGCCGGCAACCGGGTTTCCTGGTGAATAATATTAAGAATACTTGCTACCGGGAGACCGGCTGCGGCTGCGCGCATCCAACCAGTCAGCTTTTCAGCTTGGGGATTCATCAGTGTCACACATCCTTCAGCATCTGTTGTTACTACACCATCGCCGATCGAGTTGAGCGTCACTGCGAGTTTCTCTTCGCTCACTTGCAAGGTCGCATTGGCCTGTTTCAGTTTTTTATTTGTTTCTTCTTGAATTTTGAGCAAATTCAATTTGTCCGTTTCAATTTGCTTGCGCGCCGTATTGTCCGTGCCAATCAACAAGTAGCCTATGATTGCACCTTTGGCATCACGCAGGGCGGTGACCGATACAATGGCAGGAAAACGGCTGCCATTTTTTCGAATATAGGTCAGCTCATAAATATCTTCGATTCTGCGCGAAGCTTTGAATACCAGCGCCTCAAAACCCGGCAAGACTGGCGTTCCAAGTTCGATACTGAGTTCTTGCGCGCGCGCGATAATTTCCTGAGGATCGGAAATATCAGCCGGAGTGAGTTTATTCAAAACATCTTCCGCCGCATAACCGAGCATGCGTTCTGCCCCGACGTTAAAAATTTGAATCACCCCTTTTTCGTCGGTAGCGATACTGGAAAAATTAGCACTATTAAGAATCGCCTTCTGCAATGTCCCTGCTTTAAGTTGTGCTTTCAGACGACGCACCTCGGCGACACTTTCCGTCGTGACGGGAGTTGCGCTGAGTGTGGCAAGATCGCGTATTTCTTTGGACATGGTCTATCTTTAAATTGTTAGCATTCCCAATATGAGTCAGTCTTAATGATTGGACGAAATACTTTTTGTGGCGCCCTCAGAGTTCAGTAATCGATTAAACTCTTTTTTGACAACGTCATAGCACTCACATGAACGTGTTTCCAACCCGACCCGATCTATTACAGTAATATGCCCGCGACGATAGCTGATCAATCCGGCCCGCTGCAGCATGACTGCAGTTTCGGTTATGCTTTCGCGACGCACTCCGAGCATGCCGGCAATCAATTCCTGCGTCATGGTCAGTTCATTTGTCGGCAATCTATCAAGGGTTAATAAGAGCCAACGGCAAAGTTGCTGTTCGACTGAGTGATGCCGGTTGCATACGGCTGTTTGTGACATCTGGGTCATCAAAGCCTGTGTATAGCGCAAAAGCAAACGCATCATCGGCCCTGCGCGATTGAATTCCTCCATCATCAAGCGGCCCTTCAAACGATAACCGCTACCTGCGGTTTGAACTGTTGCTCGGCTTGGTGTGGTGTTACCGCCCATAAATAGTGAAATCCCGAGCACACCTTCATTCCCCACGCCGGCAATTTCTGCGGATGCTCCACTTTCCATGATGTAGTGCATGGACAAGATGGCAGTAGTTGGGAAATATACATACTGCAATTGACCGCCTGATTCGTACAGCACCTGACCAAGCGGCATCGCGATCAGCTCAAGATCGGATGAAATGCGCTCGAATACATCCTCAGGCAACGCATTGAGCAGATAATTCTGTCGCTTGGCTTGCCGATCTAACATAATAGTTATTTGTTTAAAATCATATTATTGTGTTGGCGAAATTAACCCGATGGTGAAATTTAGATACGTATGTATCGGAAGAACTACAAATGGGTTCCATCGGTCAGGGAATTTACACAAGCAGCTCCGCTTTGCTCTGTGCGGTGACGAACATAGATTATTGGGTTGACTTATAGCACGGTGGGGTCAATTTGAATTGGAAATCTAATTTTTCACTTCAGCGGTGGAAATGAAAGTTGAAC
>CAIRAO010000307.1 GCA_903876625.1 uncultured Gallionellaceae bacterium
GTTTGTGCGAGTGATATACCATCGCTGGCGTTACGCACAGCCTGGTTCAAGCCGCGGATCTGACTTTCCATACGCGAGGCAATCGCCATGCCTGCAGCGTCGTCTTTGGCACTGTTGACGCGCAGGCCGGAAGACAAACGTTGCAAAGAGGTATGCAATGCGCCCTGCGACGAATTCAAGTTTCGTTGCGCATTCAGCGACGATAGGTTGGTATTGATATATGAGGGCATTATATTTCTCCTTTTGACTCGATATTATTTTCCGGCTGAATCGCCGTTTACTTCGGTTCGCTTTTTTATGAGCCACAACAACCTCAGTTACTTCTGTTATCGGATATTTTTAGAAAATCTAAAGTCTTGACTGAAAATATATTTTTCAAGCATCTGGTATATAAGGCGATTTGTTCAATTGAGTCACTTCAAGTCACTGGATAAACTTCATTTCAAGGGTATAGTCGCACTTAATTGGCCTATGATATATAAATGATCAAACGTATCCACAGCAACCAACTTCTACCCGGTATGTTCATTCACGACCTCAATTGTGGTTGGATGGATCACCCTTTTGCATTCAATTCGTTCAAAGTTAATGACGAAAAAACTGTTGAAAAAATAATTTCCAGTGGTATCCGTGAGTTGTATATAGACTCAGAAAAAGGTTTAGATGTAGAAGATGCGCAAACTCATGACGAATATCATGCAGAAATTCACGAGCAAATAACTACACTGGTAGAAAAACACGAAATAAAACTTTCTCCTCTGAACACTTTTAGAGAGGAGGCTATTCAGGCCAGAGCTGTGCACAGCCAAGCTCAGAACGTTGTGCACCAGCTTATGTCTGACATCCGCATGGGCAAACAGATCGAAATGGCAAAATTGTCGCCAGTGGTTGAAAGTATTACCGACTCGATATTTCGAAATAAAGATGCCTTTATCAGCCTGTCTCATATCAAAAAAAAGGATGAATATACCTTTCAGCACTCGGTAAGTGTCTGTGCATTATTGGTCTCCTTCAGCAGGGAATTGGGTTTCGAGAAAAATATTGTCATGGAAGCAGGAATAGGCGGACTTCTTCATGATGTTGGCAAAATGAAAGTGCCGGATCAAATTCTCAATAAACCGGGTGCTCTTAGCGAAGCCGAGTTTACGGTAATGAAATCTCACGCTGCGGTAGGACGTGAGTTGCTCGAGGGCATAAAAGAAATCCCCCCGACCGCAGTACTTATTACAGGACAACACCACGAAAGATATGATGGCACCGGTTATCCTGGAAAATTAAAACATGATGAGATCTCACAATTCGGCCAAATGGCTGCCATCACGGATGTTTATGACGCGTTGACTTCGGATCGTGTCTATCACAAGGGTATGGAACCCACTGCGGCACTTAAAAAACTTTTTGAATGGAGCAAGTTTCACTTTAATGCGGGATTGGTGCAACGTTTCATCTGCCTTATCGGAATTTATCCGGTGGGCTCTTTGGTCAAATTGGAAAGCGGTTTGCTGGCGGTTGTTGTTGCTCCTGGCGTTGACAACTTGCTACGCCCGATTGTCCGAACTATGTTTGATGTCAAACGCAACCTTTACACCACTCCTCAAGAAGTCAATCTGTCAAAAAAGCTTGATAGTATCGTTCAATATGAGTCGCCGCGAAACTGGGGTATCGATCCCTTCAAATATCTTTAGGGAACCTCTAAACCTGCATATTCATGATGTCGTTATAGGCCGCCACCATTTTGTTGCGAACTTGTAACGTCGTCTGAAATTCAATATTGGCTTTTTGCATTGAAATCATCGTATCGCTTAGGCTGACTTTATCATCTCCCAGCACGAAAGCTTTTTGCATATCCACAGCCTGATTCTGAGCCTGAGCCACACTGTCCAAGGATGATTTCAGCACGTTGGCAAAATCTACACTACCTGTTGCTGCTGGAACAGTGGGCGCCTGCAATGCACCGCCCTGCGCAGCAGCCATTACAGCACGCATTTGTGCAAGTACACTATCAACACTGGCTACACTCATCGTTCACCCCGCAAATTTTCGATTACTTGAACATCGATTTAGTATGCACAATACCACTCGTATGTCCCCATAATGACGAGAAAAGCTATAGAATTCCCCTGCTTTTCGACATACCGAAATTGAGGGGCGACGCTGATAATGCACAGCATGAGGAAATGAACGTGCTCCCTTGGTAAATAACATGACCGATACAGTTAAAACGCCAGCACCGTCCATCATGCAAACGCTGCTGGGACTGAGTTCGCAACAAAAGATGGGGTTAATGGTTGCAATCGCAGCAACTATCGCTGTGCTGGTAGGACTATGGATGTGGGGCCAAACCCCGGACTACCGCGTACTGTATAGCAACTTGTCTGATCGCGACGGTGGTGCCATTATCGAATCGCTGCAACAACAAAACATTCCCTACAAGTTCGCCGAAGGCGGTGGGGCGTTGCTTGTTCCCTCTAACCTTGTGCATGAAGTGCGTCTGCGTCTGGCTTCTCAAGGATTACCCAAAGGCGGCACCGTTGGTTTTGAATTGATGGAGTCACAAAAGTTCGGTACTAGCCAGTTTCTTGAACAAGTAAATTATCAGCGTGCCCTTGAAGGTGAACTTGCCCGCTCCATGCAAACACTCGATGCAGTTGCAAATGCTCGGGTACATTTGGCCATACCCAAACCCTCTGTCTTCGTTAAAGAACAGCAAAAACCCAGTGCTTCAGTAGTACTGGCGCTTCATCCCGGACGCACACTTGACCCAGGTCAAGTCAACGGTATCGTGCATCTGGTTTCCAGTAGCATTCCCAATATGTCCGCGCAAAATGTGACTATTCTGGATCAGAACGGCAATATGCTGAGTTCCACCCGTGATCCGAACGAGCAGTCAATGGATGCTACCCAACTCAAATACGTCAGAGATATCGAACAAGACTATATCAAACGTATTGAAGCAATCCTCATTCCTATCACCGGCCAGCAAAATGTAAAAGCTCAAGTCACAGCCAATATCGATTTTTCACAAGTCGAGCAAACAGCCGAGACTTACAGGCCTAACCAAAAGCCTGATAGCGCTGCCGTACGTAGTTCGCAGACGAAAGAAGCGCTTAACGGGATCAACAATACCGGTGGCGTCCCTGGAGCGCTGACTAACCAACCACCTGTGCCTGCTACCGCTCCGATTGTGAAACCGGCGAACGGAGCAACCGCGAGTGCTTCAGCAGCGAGTGCTGCGAACACCCTTAAAGAAGCCACGATGAATTATGAAGTGGATCGCACTATTCAGCATACGAAGTTGCCTGTTGGAAATATTCGTCGCCTGTCAGTGGCAGTTGTCATGAATAATCGCAATAGTGTCGACAAGTCAGGGAAACCAACTTCCAAGCCTTACACGGATGCAGAAAAAGCTCAGATCATTGCGCTCGTGAAAGACGCGATGGGTTTCGATGCCAAACGCGGCGATACACTAAATCTGCTTAATAGTGCGTTTAACAATGATCAGGAAACCTTGCCAGAAGTGCCTTTCTGGAAAGATACTGAAAACGTTGAACTTGCCAAAGAAGCGCTTAAATATCTCCTGATAGCTGGAACTGTAGGATTCCTGTTGTTTGGAGTCATTCGCCCGAGTTTTAGAAATATAGCGGCACAGGCTGCGGCCAGAGCAGAGGCAGAAGCCGCAGAAGCCGAACTCCATTCCGGTGAAGACGGAGGAAATATGGCAAATGAAAAACTTCATGCTGAAAATTCTTTTGAAAAGAACTTGCAGCTCGCCAAACAACTGACCAAAGATGATCCCAAGATCGTAGCTTCTGTGGTGAAGGAATGGGTGAACAAAGATGAGTGATGTCGGGATCAATAAAAGTGCCATTCTTCTCCTGACATTGGGCGCGGACGAGGCCGCCGAAGTCATGAAATTCCTTGAACCCAAGGAGGTTCAAAAAATTAGTACCGCGATGGTTGCCCTCAAAAATCTGACACGCGAAGAAATATCTGTTGTGTTTGAAGAGTTCCATCAGATCGCAGCAGAAAAAACCACCTTCGGTATGGATTCGGATGCCTACATCCGGGATATGCTGCAAAAAGCGCTTGGTGACGACAAGGCTGCTGGATTGATAGATCGGATTTTACATAACAGTGACACCAGCGGCATTGAAAGCTTAAAGTGGATGGATCCCGCTTCGATCGCAGAACTGGTAAGCAACGAGCATCCGCAAATCATCGCTACAATCATGGTACATCTGGAGCCTGATCAAGCTGCCAGTGTACTTAGTCTTTTGGCCGAACGAACTCGTAACGATGTCATGCTGCGTATCGCAACACTCGACAGCGTACAGCCAGTTGCACTGCATGAATTAAATGACGTGCTCACCAAATTGCTTTCCGGTAATGCTGTTACTAAGAAATCGATCAAAGGCGGGGTGCGTACTGCTGCCGAAATTCTTAATTTTATTGGCGGGACTCAAGAAGCCGTTCTCGATTCAGTACGCGGACACGATGCAGACTTGGCTCAGAAGATCATGGACGAGATGTTCGTATTCGAAGACTTGATGGATATCGAAGACCGGGGCATCCAGTTGATATTGCGCGAGGTGCAGTCCGAATCACTGATCGTCGCACTCAAGGGAGCCAGTGAAGAGTTGCGCGACAAGATATTGAAAAATATGTCACAACGTGCAGCCGAAATGTTGCGAGAAGATCTGGAATCCAAGGGTCCTGTCAAACTTAGCGAAGTGGAATCCGAACAGAAAGAGATCCTCAAAATTGTGCGTCGTTTGTCTGATGAAGGTCAGGTTTCAATAGGCGGCAAGGGAGACGAAGCTTATGTCTGATGTGCTGACACCGAAAGAAAAACTCACTGCATACGAACGCTGGGAACTACCTTCGTTCGATACGGTTGACAGCATTCGTATTTCGGGCAACCCCAGAGGGATGAAATTACCTACCGCTGCTGAATTGGAAAACATCCAGCTGCATGCGAGTGAAGAAGGATACCAGGTTGGACATCAGGAGGGATTTCAAGCTGGTTATAACGAAGGTTCGCAAAAAGCTACGGCGGAAACAGAACAGATAGCCGCAATTTTGTCTTCAATGAAACTAGCGGTCCAAGGAGTTGACCAGCAAATTGCCCAAAGTCTGCTCGATCTGTCTGTCGAGCTTGCAAAACAAATGGTTCAACATGCACTCGCAATTAATCCTGAAATTTTACTGAATATTGTTCGTGATGCTATCAGCGAACTGCCACATTTTAATCCTGGAGCGCATATTGTCCTGCATCCGGACGATGCCGAGCTTCTACGTACACGTATGGGAGAACAGCTTTCCCATTCAGGTTGGAAGATCTTAGAAGATACGCAGATCACTAAAGGTGGGGTTCGCATTGAAACCGCCAATAGTCAGATCGATGCCACAGTAGAAACTCGCTGGCAACGGATTGCTGCAAACTTGGGACAGGATTCGTCCTGGTTACTAAAATGAATGCCAGCGCTGACACTTTGGAAACTATCCCAATGGTGGAAGATGAGATTTCGGCTGATTCTCCTGCAAACAGCGTTATTGCGGTTGCCTCTCGCAACGTTCATCTACAACATTGGCAGGATATTTTACAGGCCAATCTCGAAGTTGCCGAACAAAGCCCTCCATTGCTGGTAAGTGGCCGTTTGACTAAAGTGACCGGATTAGTCATGGAGGCTGTTGGTCTTCGCATGGCAGTTGGCAGTACCTGCATTATTCAACTGCCCAATAATCAAGTCGAAGCCGAAGTGGTCGGATTTTCCGGAGATAAATTATTTCTCATGCCTGAAGTTGATGTACAAGGACTTGTTCCCGGCGCTCGCGTGATCCCATTCGAATCTGCGGGCAAAGCGGCGAGACCCGGGCAACACCGACGCACTGCGGATTTAGCTCGTCATCTTCCAGTCGGAGAAATGCTTCTGGGGCGGGTGCTGGATGGCGCGGGTCGCCCGCTTGATCAGCACGGTCCCTTGCCAGATGGACCTACTTCAGCATTACAAAGTCGCCCTATTAATCCGCTTGATCGAGCGCCCATCAAGGAAGCTCTGGATGTCGGGGTGCGCGCGATCAATGCATTGCTTACTGTAGGACGAGGCCAACGTATGGGCTTGTTCGCAGGTAGCGGTGTCGGCAAGAGCATATTACTCGGCATGATGGCGCGTTACACAACTGCAGATGTGATCGTGGTCGGGCTGATCGGCGAACGCGGTCGTGAAGTGAAAGAATTTATTACAGATATACTGGGTACTGAAGGACTAAAACGCGCTGTAGTAGTAGCCGCCCCTGCTGACACCAGTCCGCTCCTACGTTTACAAGGTGCTGCCTACGCCACAACTATCGCTGAATTCTTCCGCGACCAGGGCAAGAATGTTCTGCTAATTATGGATTCACTCACGCGCTACGCGATGGCACAAAGAGAAATCGCTTTGGCTATCGGTGAGCCGCCGGCAACCAAAGGTTATCCTCCCTCTGTTTTTGCCAAGTTGCCGCAACTGGTAGAGCGTGCAGGAAACGGCATCGATGGTGGCGGTTCCATTACTGCTTTTTATACCGTATTAACAGAGGGCGACGATCAGCAAGATCCGATAGCAGATAGTGCGCGCGCGATTCTGGATGGACACATCGTGTTGTCGCGCCGACTGGTTGAACAAGGGCATTACCCCGCCATCGAAATCGAGGCTTCAATCAGTCGTGCGATGAATAATCTGGTTAGTACTGCGCATTTTTCTCAAGTTCAACATTTCAAACTATTATATGCACACTATCAACGCAATCGCGACCTGATAAGCGTAGGCGCTTATGTTCAAGGCAGTGACCCGCTTTTGGATGAAGCTATTTTGATGCATCCCCGTCTTTCACATTTCTTAAGACAGGATATGCATGAAGCTGATCACTTCATAGAGAGCATGAATGCATTCTCATCATTATTTGACCAAGCGAATTAGTCATGACCAAACCCTTCTCATTGCAACCGTTGCTTCATCTGGCAAGACAGAAGAATGATGCCGCAATTAAAAATCTTGGCAAGCTAAATCAGCAACAACAAGCTGCTCTGACCAAACTTACGACATTACAGCAATTCAAAATGGATTATCAGGCAAAATTTCAAGAAGCTGCCAGGATCGGAATGGCATCGGCTGATTTACGAAACTTTCAGGATTTTATTTATCGTCTTGACCAAGCCATAAAACAACAAGAGGGTGTTCTCGAACTTACAACACATTCTGTCAAAGCAGGGCAAACTGAGCTTACAGAGTTGAATCGCAAAATGCTGTCTTTTGACACTTTGGAGCAACGACACATCGACGCTGAAAAAATTCGAGAGGCCAAAATTGAACAAAAAATTCAGGATGAACACTCAGGACGCTTTGCCGCTTTAAAAGCTGAAGAAAAAATCAACGAAGAACTTGAAGGAGTAAAACATGAATAATCTGCCAATCTCATCCAGTTGCCCTCAAACTGCCGCAAAACCAGCCACGGCTTCCCCGGCAATTGACGATAGTAGTACTCAAGGTCAGCCATTCGGTGATGTTTTGGCGCGTCAAGTTTCTGATGCATCTACGGCTGAAGACATAGCCACACCAAACAAAATAACAACCAAATCTGTCAATGAAATATTCGCCCATATTAAATCAAAAAGAACCGATGACACTGCAACAATTTCGGCTAGCGACACTCCGTCCAATTTACCTGCGGACATGATCGCCACAATTTTTCCGCTTGCCGCAGCCACTCAACAAAATGCATCTTCGCCTCAAACGCCAATCACTGCCGAAGCAACAACCACTTCTCAGAGCCCGGTTATTGCTCAAATCGTCGTGCCTACCGGAGTTCCCGGAGAAAATCCAGCTTCGCCCAAGAGAGCTGGAGTATCTCCCTCAGCCGCAGCCAAAACTGATCTGGCTGAAAAACAGCAGGGTGTAGATCAAAATATTCCCACCCCCAACGCTGTTTCTGTCACTCGTGGCACTAGCACGCCGTCTGTCGATTCCAAAAAAGATGTGGCTTTCAATAATATGCTCGAAACGATAACGGCTGCCGCCGGTGCAAAACTGGCTGATAAAGATGAAAAATCAGCTGCTCTTGCGGCAGCACCACAACCGAATGCAAACGTGCAGGCTTCAATCCAATCAGCAACATCTCCCATTGTCCCGAGCGGCGTGCTACCAGTTCAGGTCAGTATTAACACTCCTGTTTCAAATGAAAAATGGGGTGACGAATTCAACCAGAAAATCACCTGGCTCTCCAACCAAAAAGAGCAAACTGCTGAATTACATCTTAATCCTCCCCAACTCGGCCCGATGGATGTAGTACTCAAGGTAAGCGGGGATCAAGCAACTGCACTCTTTACATCACCTCATGCAGCTGTGCGGGAAGCGGTTGAACAAGCTTTACCGAAGTTGCGTGAAATGTTGGCAGGCAGCGGAATTATGCTGGGCAATGCCACGGTCAGCGACCAGACTCCACGCAATCGGCAAAACGAGAATGAGAATAAGGCGTCGAATTCGCGTTCAGCTATTGGCGGAATTGCGGACTCGTCTACAATCGGCAATCTGAACGTTCGAGTCTCCCCAATTACCCGGCATAACGGTATAGTGGACACCTTCGCCTGACCATGCAGAAATAGGGATGATTCCATTGCTTATTCCTTCGATGGCAGACCGACAATAAGCCCGATAATCATCAACATCTGAAAAGGAATTTAGCATGGCAAAACCAGCAAAACCTGCAGCCGCGAAGAAAGTTGAAGCACCCGCTGCAGAAACACCTGCGCCTAAAAGCAAGAAAAAATTCATCATTATTATTGTCGCTTTAGTTGCTCTGCTCGGCGTTGTAGGTGGTGCAGCTTTGTTATTAATGAAGGATAAAAACCCTCCTGCGGAAACTGCAAAAGTGGAAACTCCCAAAGATCCAAAATTTATTCCTCTGGAAGCTTTTACCGTCAACTTGCAAAAGGAAGAGTCGGACCAATATTTGCAAATCAGCATCACACTTAAAGTGATGGAGCCTGAACTTGAAGACAAAATCAAGGCAGTATTACCCGAGATACGCAGCAAATTGAATTTGCTTTTATCAAGCAAGCGTCCTTCCGAATTGGCTACCGTTGCAGGCAAAAAGAAGCTGGCTATCGACATCGCAACAGAAGCTAACAGCGTGTTAGGCATTCATAATGCACCCGAGTCACCGACACCATCCGCTGCTTCATCCGTTTCGCCTGCTGAAAACCAGCCAATCAATCTTGTTGCATCTGCTACTGCAACTAATTCAGAACCTGTCTCTGAGCCGCCTTCTCAAACACCTGCCACCGGAGCAGAAAAGAAGGGTGTGATAGACGTACTGTTTACCTCGTTCATTATCCAGTAATGATGCCATGAGCCAGGAATTTCTCTCCCAAGACGAAGTCGACTCTCTACTGAGAGGAGTCACTGGTGAGGCTGATGATTCAAATCAGGAAGCTGAGCCAACTGATGGTGTTCGCCCATATAACATGGCGACACAGGAACGCATCGTTCGTGGGCGCATGCCCACGATGGAAATTATTAATGAGCGCTTTGCACGTTTGTTGCGTATTGCTCTGTATAACTTCATTCACCGTAGCGCGGAAGTTTCGGTCGGCCCGGTGAGAGTTCTAAAATTCTCGGAGTTCATTCGCAATTTACCTGTTCCTGCCAATCTAAATCTAGTTCAGGTCAAACCGTTGCGTGGAAATTCTTTATTTATTTTCGATCCTAATCTTGTTTTTTTGGTGGTAGATAGTTTGTTTGGTGGAGATGGTCGTTTTCACACCCGGGTAGAAGGTCGCGAATTTACCCAAACCGAACATCGCATTATCCGGCAATTGCTTAACGTGGTATTTGAATCCTATGGCAAGTCTTGGGAAGCGGTATATAAACTTGATTTTGAATTTATTCGTTCGGAAGTTAATCCCCAATTTGCCAATATCGCCACACCCAACGAAGTGGTCGTTGTAACAACGTTTGAAATTGAATTTAATGGAGTTGGCGGATCGCTCCACATCTGTATGCCTTACTCGATGATCGAACCAATTCGAGAATTGCTCTATAGCACGATGCAAGGAGATCATGTCGTAGCCGACAAACGCTGGTTACATATGTTGTCCAAGCAGATTCAGGCCGCCGAAATAGAACTGACAGCTGTTCTTGGGCAAACTGTCACCACAGTCGACCAAGTATTAAAAATGAAAGTTGGCGATTTCATCCCTCTGGATGTACCGGAGAATGTTGTCGCCAACGTGAGTGGTGTGCCCGTGATGGAATGCAAATACGGTGTATTTAATAATCAATATGCACTGAAGGTAATCAATATGTTGGCGGCCGACAATGCCGACAAATCAACTGGAGGAAAAAATGGCTGACGAAACCACAGAGCAAATAAGCGCCGACGATTGGGGCGCTGCAATGGCAGAACAAACGGCTACTCCCGCAACACCGGAAGTGCAGCCTCATGTGTTCGAACAATTTGGCGGCGCGGGCGGTGCAACTGCCCACAATGACTTAGATATGATTCTGGATATTCCAGTGCAACTTACGGTGGAACTGGGCCGCACTAAAATGCCGATCAAAAATTTGTTGCAATTGGCACAAGGCTCGGTGGTGGAACTTGCCGGCCTTGCAGGTGAACCTCTGGATGTTCTTATCAATGGCTTTTTGATCGCTCAGGGTGAAGTTGTTGTCGTGAACGACAAATTGGGAATACGCCTGACTGACATCATTACGCCTTCCGAGCGTCTGCGGCGCATCAATAAATAATACCATGCTCATGCGTCTATTTGCTTTTTGCATCACCTCTTTTTGGACTTCATCGGTCTTCGCTGCCGATCCTCCGCGCCCGGCATTCACACCACCTCCTTCATCGGCGGTTTCGTCCGGAAGCGTCTTGCAAGTGATCTTCAGTTTGCTCTTCGTTCTCGCTGCCATCATATTGGTCGCCTGGATTTTGAAACGCATCAACTTACCGCAGAACGCGGCAGGAAGTGCGCTCAAGGTCATTAGCGGTGTTGCTGTCGGGCAACGCGAACGCATTGTGCTGGTCGAGGTAAACGACACTTGGCTGGTTGTTGGTGTTGCCCCGGGACAAGTGACCGCTTTGCACACCATGCCGAAGAATGTTTTGCCTCCCACCGAAAATTCTGCACCCGAAGCTGATAACAAATTCAAGAACTGGCTAAAGGTTGTCATGGAGAAACGCAATGCGGCTTAAGTTGCTGCTGCTGATTGCAGCATCGTTGTTCGCATTTTCTCCTTTAGTTCAAGCCGCAGAAGCCGGGTTACCCGCCTTCACCAGCACACCATCCGGAGGCGGTGGTCAGACTTATTCCTTGAGTTTGCAGACCCTCATTCTGATCACCTCGCTGTCTTTCCTACCGGCGATTTTGCTGTTGATGACTGCTTTCACCCGCATCATCATCGTGCTGTCTTTGCTCCGTTCCGCCATCGGAACACCTTCGTCTCCGCCGAATCAAGTCTTGATCGGACTTGCACTCTTCCTCACATTTTTTGTCATGTCTCCTGTGTTGGACAAGATATATTCGGATGCCTATCTGCCGTTCAGCGAAAACAGGATTTCGCTGCAACAAGCCTATGAAAAAGGCAGTGCGCCGCTCAAGGCATTTATGTTGCGGCAGACACGAGAAACTGATCTGGCACTTTTTGTGCGCATTTCAAATAGCGAGCCGCTGCAAAGTGCCGACGATGTGCCGATGAAAATTCTCGTTCCCGCCTACGTCACCAGCGAGTTGAAGACCGCATTTCA
Source organism: uncultured Gallionellaceae bacterium (assembly GCA_903876625.1). Lineage (GTDB taxonomy): Bacteria > Pseudomonadota > Gammaproteobacteria > Burkholderiales > Gallionellaceae > PALSA-1006. The sequence continues at coordinate 11,785 of CAIRAO010000307.1, forward strand.
AATTGGCTTCGTTGTATTTATTCCGTTTCTGATTATCGACATGGTCGTTGCCAGTGTACTCATGTCGATGGGCATGATGATGGTATCGCCTTCCGTTATTTCGTTGCCCTTTAAGATTATGTTGTTTGTGTTGGCTGATGGCTGGAATCTGCTGATTGGCTCATTGGTGCAGAGTTTTTACACTTAAAGGCAGTTGGTATTCGTTAGACGTTAGTTATAAGTTCAAGCAAAAACGTCCACGACTAAACCAACCAACGACTCCCGACTTACTACTAACGACTGCACTATGACACCCGAAACAGTAATGACAATTGGAAGACAAGCACTGGAACTGACTCTGTTGGTGTCGGCTCCATTGCTACTCACTGCGCTTGTCATCGGCCTGTTCGTCAGCATTTTTCAGGCAGCGACCCAGATCAACGAAATGACGCTGTCATTCATTCCCAAACTGCTCGGCATGTTCGTTGTGCTCATTGTTGCGGGTCCGTGGATGATTGGTTTGCTGCTGGATTATATGCAGCGCTTGTTTACCAGCATTCCGTGGATGGTTGGATAAAGACGGTTACTCTCGTTCAGCGTATAACAAAATGATCAGCGTCACCAGTGCACAACTCACCGCATGGATCGCCGCTTTTATTTTCCCGCTGGCGCGTATCCTGGCGCTTATTTCCAGCTCTCCCGTACTTGGCAATAAACAAATTCCGATTCGTATCAAAGTGGGCTTGGCAATGCTCATTGCGGTCATCGTCGCACCTGCTATCAATGTGCCGAACAACATCGAACCAGCCTCAGCGCTGGGCTTGTTTGTTCTGACTCAACAGGTTTTAGTTGGGCTGGCGATGGGTTTCACCATGCGACTTATCTTCACCGCAGTCGAAATGGCTGGAGATCTGGCCGGTATGCAGATGGGTTTAGGCTTTGCCAGCTTTTACGATCCGGTTAATGCATCCTATACGCCGGTGATAGCCCAATTCCTCGGCATCCTCTCTACTCTGGCTTTTTTAAGTATCAATGGCCATCTCTATATGTTATCGGCTCTTGCAGATAGTTTTCAGGCTTTTCCGATCAGCACGACCCTGCCATCGGCTGAGGCTTTTAGAACCATGGCTGAATGGGGCACCGTTATTTTTACCCACTCGCTGCAACTCTCAATGCCGCTGATCGGCGCCTTGATGATTACCAATCTTGCGCTTGGAATTCTTACCCGTAGCGCGCCGCAACTCAACATTTTCGCGATTGGTTTTCCGATTACGTTAACAGTCGGCTTCGCTACTTTGGCTTTATCCTTACCCTACCTCGCTCCGTTGTTCGAACATGCAATGAACGAAGGAATTGACACGATGCACCGCATCGCTTTGCAAATGGCAAAGCACTAATCTGTATTAAAAGCGTTTACCGATCCAGCGGCCTCACAACTGATGTTGCCACTAAATAGTAGACAGCCTAACCTGTCGTTCGAGCGGGACTGCCGCGAAGCAGCCCGCGTCAGCCCCTCAACTTAACGTTAGACATCGCAGTTAGCCCTTGTTGCGCAACACGCAACGCGCTTTCATACTCCCATGATTACAACGTTTCGCCACAAAGGGCTACGCAAATATTTTGAATCTGGCAGCTTGGCTGGAATCCAACCGGCGCATGCGAATCGTCTCAAAATGCAGTTGGCGGCGCTTGATACCGCTCAAATTATCGAGGACATGGACATTCCCGGCTTTCGACTTCATCCGCTAAAGGGCAGTGAGCGTGGGCGTTGGTCAATATGGGTTAATGGCAATTGGCACGTACGTTCGAGTTTGAAAACGGCAACGCATTTATTTTAGATTATGAGGACTATCACTAATGGCTATGCACAATCCACCCCACCCCGGAGCATTTATTCAAGAGGTTTATCTTGCTCCGAACAAAATCAGTTGCCGGGAGCTCGCCCTCAAATTGGGCGTTGCCGCTTCAACCCTTAACCGCGTACTGAACGAAGCCAGTGGCGTGAGTCCTGAAATGGCCCTTCGTCTCTCAAAAGCATTGGGGCGCTCCCCCGAAAGCTGGTTGACGATGCAAGACAATTACGATTTATGGCAAGCCAAGCAGACATTAGACTTGAAGAAAGTTCTCAAGATCGAGTTCATATATGCCTAACCCTACTCTCAAGCGGGACTGGCGAAAAGCCGCCAGCCCCTTAGCTCCGCGTTAGGCGCGCTAGAATTGCCATATAGAATCTGAAGTAGGACTCCAACAGCTAGGAAGATAATGAATAAACATTTATACCACAAGCTCATGATCAGCTCATGATCGTAGTTTCTTCTCCGTGTACCGGAATATGGCTTTGCGACGATGCGGGCCACCTGATTCAAAAGGAGATTGGTGAACTCAAGACAAGCCTCTTGCCGGGGAATTACGTGGTGGAGTTTTGGCCTCGGTAATCCGGTGCATGCTATCCCCGCGGTAGGGGCAAGCCGATATACCCAATGCGATCTGGAAGCTGGCCCCACTTGCGCACGACCCATTCTCCAACTCTTGCCGAACCAAACAAGTCTGCACAAACTTTTAAAAGTACGCTGTTCAACTCGAGTGAACAACACGTACAGTCCATGACACCCAAAGATTTCCACATTGGTTTGGAGTTCTGGTGTGGCGGAAAACGTTGGCGCTGCACGGACGTCGGCTCTCGAGTTGTTGTCGCCATTTCGTTTGAAGCACAAGAAGCGTCCAGCTCGGAGCATGATCCAAATGATCCGACTATACGAATTGAACGACGACATATGTCAAGTGATCCCACATGGCTCTATGCGCCTCCATACGGTATAGAGGAATATGTGTTCGATGACGATTTGCTCGAAATTTGTGCACTTACTCCCGATGAATTGTTAGAGGGTGGACAAGGGGGGCCATAGGTCAAGGGTTCGAGCCCATTTTGCTTTGTAATCGCTGGCGTTAGAGATTAACCCTTTGTAAAAATGCTGCCTGTCCTGCCCCGACTACATGTAGTTAAACATAGACAATTCGGCAACTTGTTTGAATGATTTTTGCGCTGCCTGCAAGCTGGTTGTCTGCCGATTCAAATCGCTGATCGCTTTGTTGAAGTCAAGATCTTCCAAAGTTGATTGTGTCTGTTTGTATTGCAAACCCAGATCTTCACCCGTAGCTTGCAAAGAGTCCAGTTCATTCAGGCGTGCGCCTAATGCAGCTCTTACAGTCAACACTCTGTCGAGCCCTTGATCCAGTCCGCTCATTGCTTTGCTAAGACTGCTTGTCAGTTGTCCCGAGGTGGCAGCTTCCCCGGCGGGATTGCTTGTGCTCAATGCCGTAATCAGATCTGACATAGTTTTGAAAAGACCCTCGTTGGAACTGGGGGAAACGGTAAACGTATCACCCGACTCAGGGGTTCCCATGAGAGAAATCTGCATACCTGGAAGTGAAAAAGCTTCGCCACTCGCGTATCTGTTAGCTTGTGAGACTATAAAACCTTTGCTATCGGTTACGTCAAAAGTTGTCGGACTGGTAAAAGTCAATTTATAACCGGTCCCGGTGAGATTAGAAGTATTGGTCACCGCACCTTGTCCAATAGACGCCGAACCTGAATTGTTTGGCGATGCTTCAGTTACAAATTTTCCATTGCCACTTTTTACCCGCATGAAAATATCCGAGCCGGGATCACTAGTTGGCATTTGTCTCGAGCTGCTCACCTGAACTTTGCGTTGACCATCGTCGCCCATGTATTGCACACCTGCAGCCGTATTAACGAATGGAATTGTTTTGCCCTGAAATCCGGAGAATAAATAATTACCCGTACCATCGGTGCTATTCGCGAGTGCAGTCAACTCTTCAAGTCGACCTTGCAACGCTGTACCAATTGATTTTCTGTCTGCCGGAGACAGCGCCCCGTTACCCGCCTGGACTGCCATTGTTTTGGCATCTTGAATCAATGTGCTCACGCTTTGCAGAACAGCTTCGGCCATTCCGATTGAACTTTTCGCAGCATTGCGATTGATTGTGAACTGAGTGTTTGATCCATCAGCTTGCGAGACCTGCAGAACGTTGGCAGAGGCTGCAGGATCGTCTGCCGGCGTCAGCATGCGTCTGCCTGATGCAACCTGCTGGTTAGTATGCAGCAACGTTGATTGTTGCTGATTGAGCATGGCTACGTTGGTGTCAAAAACACTACCTGAACTGATACGCATAACTCACCTACTTTCCTATCTCGAGTATTGTATCGAACATACTGTTGGATATCTGCAAGGCCTTCCCCGCTGCCTGATAGGCGCGCTGATAACGCATCAGATTCGCAGCCTCTTCGTCCAGGTTAACTCCGGAGAAAGCTTGTTGTGTCGCTACCGTCTGCTCTGCCATATCGGTTTGCGCTTTACTGGTCACTTGCAGTTCTCGAGTTTTATTTCCTACATCGCTCACCCATTGAGCATACGCACCTTGAAACGTCAAAGTTGCTTTGCCGCCTTCTGTCGCACCAAGCGTGTTTTGAGTTTGCAAATTGGCCATCAAAAGCGCATTGCTACTGTCCGCGGTTGCGTTTAGATTGGGACCGACTCTAAAGGTATCTCCTTTGACCGGGTCTCCGTTTATCTGCGTCTTCCATCCATGAAAACTAATTTCTTCACCGGGAACGTACGCGCGATTAAAGATCTCTCTGTTTCCTGATTTTTCATCATAAACATCGAAAGTGGTCGCACTGGTAAACTTGATTGTGATGGACGACTTCAGATTCACATCGGTCAACGGATGTAGAGGATCAGGATTGTGTGGTTCCACCGGTGTATTAACGGTGACATCTCCGATCCTGGCTGAACCTTTGTTGTCGAGTGACGAATTACTGCGAATGGGTGTTGCCGCTGCAATTTTGGCCGGATCTGTCAGCGCAACCGAAATGTCACGCGCTCCGTTGATAGTGGGGCGAATCATATAGCTGTCACCTGGCATCGCACCTTCTGTGGCACTGAGCGTCAGTCCATCTATCGGCGTTTTAGGCAGACCATCGGCAAAAGTGGTTTCCTTATTATCTGACTGGCGAATCAAGGTGTATCTCGACCCTCCATCGAATCTCAGTAAATAATCTCCGCCTGTCAGGTTGGCATAATCGGCTGTATTTCCGATACTGGCAGTTATTACACTTTGTCCCTTATTCTGTGTGTTGGAATAAATCACCGGTTGCGGCTGAACAAAAAAATTCTCGCCCAAATCTCCGTTCAAATCCTGACCCAATTGATGCTGCTGATTCAATACCCCGGCAAGACCCATTGCAACTCGTCCTAATGCATTTTGAGAATTTGCCAGCGTAGTGTCGCGAAAGGTTAGAAAACCACCTAAATTGCCGCCTTGCAAACTACTTTGTTGCAGTGTTGTTTTCGATCCGTCCATGTTGCGATAAACAATGTCTTGTTTGGAAGGATCAGCTGGTGACTGAGCGATCCCCAATGAGAATGCCGTACTGCCAACCACCAGCGATTGCCCGTTACCAATAAATATGTTGTAGGCACCATCGCTCTGCTTGACCACCGTTGTCTTTATTTCTTTATTCAATTCGGCAATAAGCCGATCACGCTGATCAAGCACATCATTGGGCGGTTGGTTGCTGGTGGCTTGCAACATGACAATATTCTGATTTAACGCAGCGATCTGGCTCGAATAACTATTCACCAATGAAATACTATTGGATATCTGACTTTGGACAGTATTGTTAACGTCAATGAAGCGCTGGCCCAACGATTGAAAGCGCGAAGTCAGCGCGCCGGCACTATTGAGCATCGCTTGCCGTGCCGGTTGCGACTCGGGTGCAGAGGAAACATTATTGACTGAAGTAAAAAAATCCTGAATTGCCGGTGATATTCCTGCAGTAGGATCCGCGATTACATTGTCAATTTGTTGAATCTGGGCGTGGTAGGTATTTAGCATTGAAGCCTGAGTTTGCTCGGACAACACTTGTCCGGTCAGGAATTGGCTGTACGCCCTTTTGACGGTTTCTACATTAACACCCTGACCGACATAGCCCGAGCCCAAATATTGGGGCTTACGTACTGCCATTTCTACTTCTTGTCGGGTGAATCCGGGTGTATTTGCGTTGGCGATATTGTGCCCGGTAGTCTGCAGACCTACCTGTGCCGCATTGAGTGCGCTTACACTGACGCCCATCACACCTGACATGAACCTCTCCCACCGCTCCACTTCGGAGCTTCACTTCAATCTATCGGCAAATTCTCCCGATACTTTAATCAACTCACGCTTGTTAAGCTAACGTATTGACGCTATTAATAACTTTAGTCAGTTTTTCACCATACTGAGGATCGGTTGCATAGCCGGCCTTTTGCAGCGCGTTGGCAAATCCATGCGAACTATTTCCTTGTTTTAAAACCTCAGCGTAACGGGGATTGTTGCTCAACGTATTGGCATAATCTTTGAAAGCCTCTGCATAAGAACCATAGGCACGAAACTTTTCTACCTGTTTGTTTGCCAAGCCATTGTGATATTCAGTCGTGGTGACTTCTGCTATTTTTCCATTCCAACTTGGACCGGCTTTAATTCCAAACAGATTGTGGCTATTCGTGCCATCAGGCATCTTGATTTCCCTGCGTCCCCAACCGCTTTCCAAAGCTGCCTGCCCAACCATCAAGTGCGCAGGGATACCTGTTTCAGCGCTGGCTTGCTGTGCATGCGGCATCAGTTTTTTCACAAAATCCTGCTGAAAATTTTCGTTGTAGGCAGAAGGAATCGAGCCCTTTAATACTGGTGTTGAATCTGCTTTTGGCACACCAACGGCATTCAACGATGAATGACTTAATTGGCGTACCATGACTTCGGCCAATCCAACTCCTTGCCCCGAAGACATGCTTTGGGCCAGTTGCTGATCCAGCATTCCGGTAAACATCTTGGTTTGGTCATTGTCAAACATGCCTTCCTGAGGTGTCGCTTCTCGCATACTCTTCAGCATCATGTTCAGAAACACCTGTTCAAATTGCTGGGCGGCGCCTTTGAGGGCTTTATCCGGAGACTGCTTGGCTTGCAGGCGTAGTTTTTCCAGACTTTGGGAGTCTAGTGCCAAGCTACCAATATCATTGGTCGAGATCGTCATACCCGCGATTCCTGGTTAAACCGATTCTTTTAAGAATCAAATAATTTCAAGCTCGGCGCGTAGCGCTCCGGCTGATTTCATTGCCTGCAAAATAGCAAGTAAATCTTGAGGGGTCGCCCCCATAGAGTTCAACGCGCTAACCACTTCTCCCAATGCTACTCCTCGCTTCAAAAACATCAAGCTGGCTTTTGTTTCATTGCTTGGTTTGTTTACATCAACTACTCCCGGTTTTGCAGGGGAATTGTTTGCCTGCCCGGTTACATTTTCGGAATTGATCACAACCGATAAATTTCCATGAGCGACCGCACAGTCATCCAAAAGTACTGTCTGATTCATGACTACTGACCCAGTGCGCGAATTGATAATCACTTTAGCTATCGCTCGCGCCGCATCAACTTGCAAATTTTCAACACGCGATATAAATGCAACGCGTGTACTACCTACGGGAGATTTGATCTGTATGGAACGCGCATCTAAAGCTGTTGCGATCTCTGTATCTGTCGAAAGTTCCCGATTGACCGCATCTGCCACACGTGCTGCCGTGGTGAAATCCCCTGCATTGAGTTCAAGATAAATAAACTCGCCCTGACCCAATGCTGTAGGCACGGTTCGCTCAACCGTTGCTCCGCTCGGTATGCGCCCGACAATTAGATGGGTTCCTCCTCCTGAAGAGGCGACCACCAAATTACCCTGGGCCATGCCGTAAACTTGGCCATCAGCACCCTTAAGAGGTGTCATCAGCAATGTTCCCCCACGCAGGCTTTTAGCATTCCCGAATGAAGAAACGGTCACATCGATAGTTTGACCTTGGCGAGCAAATGCGGGTAGAGACGCCGTGACGGTCACCGCCGCTACGTTTTTTGTTTGCAGTGCCGTTCCGGGAGGCAAAGTGACGCCCATCTCTGTCAGCATTGATATGGTGCTATTTACCGTGAATGGCGCCTGATCTCCGCTGCCATCAAGTCCAACAACCAAACCGTAACCCAGTAGCTGATTCTCACGCACTCCCAATATGCTGGCCAGGTCTTTAACTCTTTCAGCTGAAGCATCCAGAGTCGTCATCACCAGTAAACATATCATTAACCACTTCAAAATTATTTTCATGATGTAGCCTCTCTAGAAGTACAACTGTTTGGGCAGAAAGAATCGATCAAGTCGGCTGAAAAAAGTCTGATTAGAATCGCCATTTTCCGCACTTCTGTATTCAATTTGAACATCTGCCACTTGCGCAGACTGCACCGTATTAGTCGTAGAAATTGCGTTAGGATTCACAATTCCCGAGAAGCGCACATATTCAAAATTTGCATCTCCATTTGAATATTTCACCAACTTATCACCGCATACTACTAGCTTTCCATTAGATAACACGCCGATCACCGTCACTACTACCGTACCTGAGAACGTATTTCCGTTATCTTTATCTTCGCCTTTTGCGGTGGGTAATGTGGCATTCACTTTTCCTGGCTTTGCTGCATTTGCGCTGGATTTATCTGTTGCGGGTGGCTCGCCAAGCATGACCGTCAGCTCATCGCCCACATTACGGGCATGCCGGTCTTCAAACAAAGGGCGAATCGCAGCAGGTTGAAAAATGGCACCGTTATCGAACCGGACGATTTTCTGGGCCAATGGGCATGTAGCTAGCGGAGTCTTGGTTCTTATCGGTGTGCATCCGACCATCACTACTATCATTCCCAATAAAAACAAACAGATTAGATTACGCATTGTATTCTCCTAAACCTTTATCCCCGCTAAATTTGCGATAGTTTCTGCAACATCTGATCCGACGTTGTAATCGCTTTGGAGTTGATCTCATAAGCGCGCTGCGTTTGAATCATGTTTACCAATTCTTCTACTACGTTTACGTTCGATGTTTCCACGAAACCTTGTCCCAATGTTCCCAAACCATTCACCCCTGGAGAAGCCGTGGCCGGAGCGCCGGATGAAGCAGTTTCTAGATATAAATTTTGTCCCATACTCTGCAATCCGGATGGATTGATAAAACTTGCAAGTTGCATCGTGCCGATTTGGACCGGCGCCGTGCTACCCGGTTGAGTGATTGAAACCAATCCATCTTGTCCGATCGTCACGCTTGATGCATTAGCAGGAATCGTGATGGCTGGCTGCACAACAAATCCGCTGGATGTCACTATTTGTCCCTGCCCGTCTGTCTGGAACGAACCATCACGCGTATATCCGGTTGAGCCATCCGGCATCAACACGGGAAAGAATCCACTTCCCTGAATTGCCACATCCAGCTTGTTACCTGTTTGCGCGAGATTGCCCTGAGTGTGAATACGTTCCGCAGCAACAGGACGCACACCAGTACCAATTTGCAACCCGGATGGGATCTGCGTGTTCTGGGACGACTGCGCGCCTGGCTGGCGAATATTTTGATATAGCAAATCCTCAAATACAGCACGCGAACGTTTGAAACCATTCGTGCTCACGTTAGCCAAATTGTTGGCAACGACGTCCATCTGGGTTTGCTGGGCATCAAGTCCTGTTTTGGATATCCACAAGGAACGAATCATCTGGGTACTCCTTAATTTTGCCGGCAACTAAGCTTCAAGCCATTACACCTGAGCCTATTCTACTAAAATTGGGAGAAATCAAACTAACGATGAGAAGCATAAAACAGGGCTTATTCCTTACGTTCGCGAACTCTAACGACACTAAACTTGCGCAAGGAAATTTCAGATGTGCGCGCGTTTACTTCTTTTGGATTTACCTAAGGTAGCCAGATACAAAATTTTACTCTTTATCCATTAAAACTAAGCAATTGACTTGCTGCCTTTGCGTCGTTATCTGCAGTTTGCAGCATTTTCATCTGGTTATCGAATTGGCGGGCCAGCGTGATCATGGTCACCATCGCTTCAACCGGATTCACGTTACTTCCTTCCAGATTACCAGTCACTATCGTTACTTTGCCGTCGGAAGCTGCTGCATTCCCATTCTTTGTTCGAAACAATCCGTCATCACCGCGCACCAATTGATCCTCGGGCGGGTTGGTCAATTTAATACGCCCGACGGTTGCAACTTCTGCGGGTTTTGTTCCGGTTGGAACCGTGGATATTGTTCCGTCTTTGGCAATGGTAATTTCTGTGTTCGGTGGCAAAGTAATGGGGCCGGCATCACCCAATACATTCAGTCCGCTGCGCGTTTGTAGCAGACCATTTGCGGTAACTTGAAAACTGCCATTTCGTGTATATGACTCTTTACCATCCGGACCTTGTACAGCAATCCACCCTTTGCCATCAATGGCAACATCCTGATTACGCCCCGTTGGCTCCATAGCGCCAGCCGAAAAATCCGCACCTGCTGTCGAATCTACCACGAACACGCGCGTCGGCAGGCCTTCGCCAACCAGCGGAACAGCTCGAAACGTATTGATCTGAGCCCGGAAACCCGGAGTGTGATTGTTAGCCAGATTCTCAGAAACTGCAGCTTGTTGCTGCAGTACATGAGATGCACCCGTCATAGCAGTGTATATTAATCTGTCCATATCACTTCCTCAACCATAAATGAAATCTCTAACAAAATATGATTAGAGATTCCCTAAAAGTTAGCGTAGATTGGTAATCGTTTGCAGTACCGCATCCTGAGTCTTGATAGTCTGGGCATTTGCCTGGTAAACGCGTTGCGCCACGATCATATTGACCAGTTCACCTGTCAAGTCTACGTTGGCATCTTCTACCGCACCTGATTGCAACACACCCAAACTGGCGGAACCGGGCTCGCCTGCAAGTGGTGTTCCGGCTGCTGATGTTGGCGCCCATCGGTTATTTCCCAACGGTTGCAATCCCTGCGGGTTAGCAAAGTTGGCAAGGGTGACTTGTCCCAACTTCTGCGATTGTCCGTTGGTATAACGCCCCAGGACTGTACCGTCCGGACTAATATTAAACCCACTCGGCATTCCTGTCGTATAGCCATCCTGGATCAAAGTGTTTACCCCAAACGGTGATCCATATTGAGTACTCTCTGAAAAATCAAACTTAAGCGTCATTGGGTTTGCTGCTGCCGCGATGCCCCCGCCTGGGGGTGGCGAAAGTGGCGGAGTATAGGCGGCCATCATCGTTAGCATAGTACCAGGTGGTACTTTACCTGTTGTATCAAATGGCAGACCGGCACCCATCGGAACTGCACTCTCAGGCACGGTGGGCGTAGCTTGAGGCGGTTGCAACTGATTATCTATGGTCAGGTATACGTTCCAAGGATTGGTTGTTACACTTGGCGGTGCCTTTTGAAAATACAAGGTTGCAATATGCGGATTGCCCAAACTGTCATAGATCGTTGTTGAGGTCGAGTTATTATAAGTTCCCGGTTCGGTCGGGTTAAATCTGAAGGAACCAGCTGTCCCCGGAGGAACAGTCGCGTCAGGACCTTTATCTGCCGGCTTTGCCGTAATCGGACCACGTGCATCTACGTTTAAGCCAACCATCACGTTAGGGTGTTCAGAAGAACCCGTTGCACGTGCTTGAATTTGTGTGGTAGGAATTTGTAGTGCTCCTGGCACCCCTTCCTTGTTTACCCCAAATAATCTCATTCCTTCGCTGGTTACAATGAAACCCTGATTATCCATTTGAAACTGTCCGTTACGGGTGTAATACTGTGGTGCAGTGCTAATTTTGTTTCCCAGTTGAAAAAATCCTTGGCCGTTTATTGCGGTATCCAGTGGGTTGTTGCTCGCAGAAATGTTTCCTTGCGAAAACTGCTGCGCAACAGTTGCTAATTTTGTACCAATTCCGGCCGAAGAACCGGCAGCACCGCCCATTGAGCTGGCATAAACATCGGCAAACTGGGCTTGAGATAATTTAAAACCTACCGTGTTTGCATTGGCCACATTATTGCCAATGACATCCAGATTCTTGGCTGACGCATTCAGTCCACTTAATCCTTGTTGAAAACCCATGATGTTCTCCTTAAAATTTGCCTAAATCCTAAACAGCATCCAAATTACATAACTTGTTTAATGTCCGAAAGGTTAAACATACCCAACTTACCCACGTCCAATTTTGTACCGCCTGAGCCCGGTGCAACCCCCGCCACCATGCCGAATGACAAGGTATTGATTGGCGTAGTTTTGCCTCCCGCAGTTGTTTCGGCTGCTAACTTATAAGCACCGTTTGGTAATTCTTTCCCCGCATCATCAAGCCCGTCCCATGCCACTGGAACCACGCCAGGCTTTTGCGCGCCAAGCTTTAGCGTGCGCACAATATTATTTGCCCCGTCTTTAATAAGTACCTTGACTGACTCTGCGCCTTGTGAAAGATCCAAGCCTGCAATCGCTTTCCCATTACTCAATTCAAGTGACGATCCCGGAACCAGTGCACCATGTCCGATCATGCCTGTTGCCGACAGGGCTTGTCCTGCTGACATGCTGTCACTCAACGCTTTCAAGGTGGAGTTGACCTTATCGATACCGCTCACTGTACTGAGTTGCGCCATTTGCGAAGTGACCTGCGCGTTATCCATCGGATTTAAGGGATCTTGATTTTTCATTTGTGTCACCAACAATTTCAAGAATCGATCCTGTGTATTCGGGCCAGCATCGCTTGCCGTCGCAGGAGGTGCTGCTTTATTGGGACCTTGCGCTGAACTTGCACCCGCCAAAGACTTATTAAGCCCTTGGGCTGAATTGGTGCTGCCCTGAGTTGTTGGTGGCGGAGGCGTTTGATTCGGGCCTTGAACAGAGTTAACCATGGCAATTCTCCTTATGAACCGATCGTAAGAGTTTTAAGTAAGAGCGCTTTGGATGTATTCATTACATCCACATTATTTTGGTAAGAACGGGAAGCCGAAATCATATTCACCATCTCTTCCACCGGATTCACATTGGGTAACATCACGTAACCTTGTTCGTTTGCCATCGGGTGCTTGGGATCGTATACCGCTTTCATCGGCGAGGTATCTTCAACTACGGCTTCGACTCTAACGCCTTCACCAACTTGACCATTAAATGAAGTCGAGCTAAACAATACTTGCTTCGCGTGGTATGGTTGCCCATCCGGGCCGGTTGTACTTTCCGCATTCGCCAGATTACTCGCAACAACGTTAAGCCGTTGTGCCTGTGCGGTCATTCCCGAACCGGAGATGTTAAATATATTAAATAATGACGACATGATAATTATCCTTGTAATGCTGCCAGTACGTCTTTAACTTGATCGCTGACAAACTTCACGCTGGCTTCATAGCGCAATGCGTTGTCGGCAAACTGGGCTCGCTCTATATCCATATCTACCGTGTTGCCATCGGCGCTGGGTTGGATCACCGAGCGGTATAGTACCGGTGAACCCAGCACGCTCTCGCCTGTGCTTTCTCCCAAATGTCCAGATGAAGTCGTTGCCAACGGCAAGCTTGCACCACTGCCTGACATTGCGCCCTGCAACGCACTGGCAAAATCTATATCCCGTGCCTTGTAATTCGGTGTGTCCGCATTGGCAATGTTGGCGGCAATCAATTCTTGTCGTGCGGCACGCAAATTCAGCGCCGCCTGATTAAATTGAAACACGCTATCAATTCTGCCTGACATTTAATGATCCCTTTCCCAATCCTGACTATTTCCAATAGCTTGCATACTAAACATTGTTTGTCACTCTGCATCTTCCGATTAAAGGTAATAAACTGCATCATTTCCCCATTTAGATAAATTTTAGTCCGGGTAACAATGCCATCATGAATAAATTGTTTGTAATTTTGCTATTTGCACTGACGGTATACGCACCAAACGTATGGCCGGACGAAAATGTAGATCATGCCCAGATCAGCAAGGTCGCTTTTGAGTACATCCATGCCAAGACACAAGGCATGCCCGGCAAGATCAATATCAAAATCGATGATATAGACCCGCGCATCTCTCTTTTTACTTGCTTCAAGCTGGAAGCTTTTTCACCCGCAGGCGCTTCAATGCTGGGCAAATCCAGTGTTGGCATTCGTTGCAATGAGAAAAATGGCTGGTCCTTGTTCTTGACTGTATCAATCACGATGACCATGAATATGCTGGTTTCCAGCAAACCCTTGCAACAAGGGCAGATAGTTCGTGCCGGAGATTACGCCATTCAATCAGGTGAAGTAAGCCAACCTGGCATCGTTACTGACGAAACTCAAATCCTCGGCAAAGTGATGAAATTCAGTATAGGTGCCGGACAATTACTGAAACAGGAAATGTTTCGTCCTCCCTACGTGATTACACAAGGGCAATCGGTACAACTATTTTCCGAAGGGCAAGGGTTCAAACTGCGCACTGAGGGTGTGGCAATGAATAATGCCGCCGCTGGACAACCTGCTCAGGTGAAAGTAACATCTGGACAGATTATTAGCGGCATAGCTAAAAGTGATGGAATCGTTGAAGTACAGAGATAGTGGTCATCCACTATTAAACTATTTCAACATCTTGATTTCGTAGGCAAATGAAAATATTCGGTATTCCAACTAAAGATTTTCAAAAAATTGCCGATGAGACATATGACCAAGTCAGTTAAAAGGTGATACAAATGAAAGTTGAAAAAAGTTCCAATTCCTTTATTAAGCCGCCAAGTGGTGACACTAACGCACGCGTTCCAGCTAATAAACCTGTAGCCACACCCACAGCTCAACAAGGAGTCAGTGTGGATCTCGCATCAACAACCAACCAATTGCGCAACATGGAAAGTAGTGTTGTGAGTGCTCCAACTGTAGACACACAAAAAATCGCCGATATAAAACAGGCCATAAGTGAAGGTCGTTTTCAAATTAATTCCTCTAAGATCGCTGACAGTTTGATCAGTGATGTAAATGATCTGATTGCCGCAGATAAGCGTTGACCAATATTTCTTCAGAATACCTTGCAACAGAACTACCCTCCCAATTAAACAAGGAGGGAGAGGCTTTACGAACCTTCATTACTTTGCTTGAGACAGAACAACAAGCTTTGGTAACACAAGATAGCGAACAACTAATCACGCTGGCAGAATCAAAAACGCAGGCCGCCAATAAGCTTTCTGAACTATCAAATATTCGTCGGCAAAAATTAAATTTGAACTCCTCCGAATCCAACACCGCGACTTGGTTAACACAACATGCGCCTGCCTGTAGCAAAGCTTGGAATGATATTGTTGAACTCGCGACGCGTGCGCATCATCTCAATCAGATAAACGGTGAAGTAATACAAC
The DNA here is from genome assembly GCA_903876625.1 of uncultured Gallionellaceae bacterium. GTDB lineage: Bacteria > Pseudomonadota > Gammaproteobacteria > Burkholderiales > Gallionellaceae > PALSA-1006. Next base: position 27,004 of record CAIRAO010000307.1, read on the forward strand.
TTAGATTGCGCAGTAATCAAAAAGCATTGTCAGTATTGCTCAGTGCCGCACAAAATGCCACCAGTATCTATGGACGTGACGGGCAGCCGAACTTACCCGTATCTGGTCGCACTCTAGGAAACGTCTGAATCTCAATTGGGTCGGTATGCTGACTAATTACAAGCGTTACCAGAGTTTGTTAACGCTGACATTCTTGGCGGCATGCTCCAACGTCCAAATAAAAAACGCTAATATTCTCCTGCCTGAAGCTTTACCCATTGTTGCCGCAAAATCTGAACGGCCACTTGTCGGGCTCGCCCTTGGCAGTGGAGGAAACCGCGGCTTTGCTCACATTGGTGTTATCAAGATACTGGAAGAAAACAATATCCCGGTCGATTTAGTTGCAGGGACAAGTGCTGGTAGCGTCGTAGGCGCACTCTACGCAGGAGGTTTTCATGCAACAGAGCTTGAGCAGCTAGCACTCAATCTGGATGAAAAAGGATTGCGTGACTTTGAATTTTCGATTCACGGTTATATTCGCGGCGAACGACTTCAGGATTTCATTAATCAGGCACTTAAGAATCGTTCAATAGAACAGTTAGACAAACCCTTTGCTGCCCTTGCCACTGATCTGACAAGTGGCAAGATCTATGCCTTTAATCATGGGAACACAGGCTTGGCAGTCCGTGCCTCCAGTAGCATTCCTGGTGTATTTCAACCAGTGACAATAAAAGATTCAAAATACGTGGATGGTGCCCTAAAGAATCCAGTACCGGTGAACATTGCTCACCAGATGGGGGCTGATATCGTGATTGCCGTAGATGTTTCGCAGCAAATTCTCGGCAGTTCAGATAATCCAAATATTCTGGAAATCTTGACCCAAAGCTTGCGGATCATGCGCCAGAAACTTACCGACGATGATATTTCTTCGGCTGAGATAGTAATACGTCCCTTGATTGGTGTCGAAACTGATGTTAACTCCGTATCGAAGGAAAAAATGATTCTGGCCGGTGAAGCAGCAGCTCTTGCGGCTCTGCCGCTCATTCGCGATTTAATTAAGAAGAGAGCGCTCGAAAAATTCCAAAGTCATTCTGCTCCGCATTCATAAACTTGTACTTGATCAAAGGGGCTTCTTCAATTTCGAACAATATAATTGCATCGCAAAGTACTATGCACTTATCTTAGGGGGACCCAATGTTCATTTCCTGGAGGAGTTGGAATAGTAGCCGGCGATTTTGGTTTCGAGTGTTCATTTGAATTTTGCTTAGTTCTGTTTCCACTACAAGCAGATAAAAATAGAATCAGGAAAATAACTACCAAATTTACGGGTTTGATGCGCTTAAAAGTAGTACTCATGTTGATTGCATCATTTTGATTAAATTATGTCGGCTGATTATTAGCATTTTAACCCCAAAATCAATATTGGCAGGTATATATTCATCCTGAAGTACCAAAAATTCAATTGGCCATTTTCAACTTCTCAATTTAATTATTTGCTTTCGGATTTCTGAAATCTCGGAATGTGATAACTTTGCCAGTTCCAATTTTAGTTCTAATTCAGCAATTTTAATTTCTTTTGAACTCGCGACTTTTACACCTCTGTTTTCCACTAGCGCCTCTTTGATTGCTTTGTCTGCGCCAAGGTATTTTTCATTCGCCATACTTTTCTCCTAAACTGATTGATACCTATTAACACCTCAGCATCAAGTATCCCTTTTGCTTATTTTGAATACAAGGTGAAAACTTCCTGAATTCGCTTTCCTATTCTAAGTATAAAATTATTTATTTGATTTGCAATACTTAGAACAATGAAAATTTGCTTATACCGTGGGCGAATTACGGTAAGCATTGCGTCCGCATGAATACAACAATAACATTATAGGCTGACGAAAGTAAATCAACTGATTGTTCGAAACGGATGTGAACGATATGATACTAGATAATACTTAGTTTGTAGACCGCATAAAACGCAACCTAAATATATTTGGATTGCATTAGTGTCAGGTATTTTGATCAGCAGTAAAGTAATAAGTGACTCTATCTCGCGGACTAATCCACTTTAGGGCATCCTCAGGAATGTCTACAGGCCGATGAGCTTCTTCGATCTGGCGATCTCCTCCTTCCTCTAACTCGATAATTGGAGCGTCTTCCTTAGGCAGATCAGGATCATAGATGAGAACTTTTGGATACAAACTTTTTTTCCCCGGAGAAACGACTAGCCCAAGCGAGCCATCGTTGAGGCTTACAATTGTGCCGGGAGGATAAACGCCAAGCAAGCGTATCAGCGTTGCAATTATTGCTGGATCCAATCTGGTTTGTTCATCTCTCCACATTATTTTTAAAGCGTTCGCCGGAAGCATGGAGGAACTTTCATTCGACTCAGGATTGCATAGCCGGTCGTAACAATTTGCTACAGCAACTATTTTGGCTGCCAATCCAATGCTCGCCCCTTTCTTGCCCGAAGGGAAACCAGTGCCATCAAGTGCCTCATGATGGTCTTGAATTGCTTCAATGGCGACCTTTGAAAATGCACCACTTATAAGAGCTAACTCAGCTCCAAGCTTGCTGTGTTCTCTGTACAAATTCTCTTCAGCTGAACTGCGATTCTTGGCACGCAATATATGTCGCGGAATCATGGTAGAACCCACATCATGTGAAAGTGCCCCCAAGGCGATTTCACTCACAGCTGCCGGTGGCAGCCCTAAAGCCTTGCCCATAAGCATGGAAAGCGTCATACAATTCAAAGCGTGGTGTTGCGGTCCTTGTCCTTCCTTGTCTCCAATTTTATCTCCCAGCAAAAATAATAACCCTTCACCGCTTGAAATTGACTCTGCTGCAGAACTTGCGAGATCCTTCATCTTAATACCAGCCTGCTTTGGGTTATCACGAAGTCCGAGCAATGCTGCAACTACCTCTTTGGCGGCCTTTTCTCTGTCGCGTTCAGCTTTGGTAATAAGAGCTCTCTCTCGCTGTCTTTCTTCATTTTTTTGCTTTATTGCAGCGCTAAATATATCAACCACAATTGGCGGTTTAGCTTCAGGTATCTCAATAGAGGCAGGAAGCGGTTCGACCAAGCTTTTTGAGGGGATCCAGTAAACCCTGTCTGATCCGAATTCCTTAAGTTGCTTAAGTTGATCTTCCGAAGTAATTCGAAACTTATTATAGAGAAATGGGTGTTCGTTCCATGCCCTATCTAACCAAACAAAAACGCCGATGCGAAGTTGATTATTTCCAATTGGTAAGGGATTTTCAGGTCTATTCCACATATTTCAATATAAGTTATAAGATTTAACAAAAAATCGTTTTATTTTATTTCGATTACTCGATTGTGTATCTTATATACATTTAAGCAAGATTCAATGCTAATTCTGTATCGATTTGCAAAATAATAAAACGTTACACGAATGGCATGGTTCTCCTTCGATCTAATGCATTTAGTTTAATATTCATTGCGATACCAAAACCAATTCTCTGGTTTTATTACTCGTAGTATCAACGGTGGCAATTGCTTTTTGCAGAGCGCTAATCTCGACCCAAACCGGAGCATACATATATTTGGCCACATCGAGAATCAACACTCTATCGGTTTGTGCATCATAGGCCGCCAATGCAGACCAATGCCCACGTCCGGCTTACCCCACAGCGGAATGCAAATAATTCGCCAACACAAACTGACCGTCATCCCCCTGCGCCTTTTGCAACAAGGTGCGTAGTGCTTTATCGTCCAAAACGTCGCCTGCTATGGATGTCGCTTCTACACCTTGGCCAAGCAAAGTTTCTACCATTTCATCCCGTTTCATCCCCTGAGCCAACTCTGTTTGCGGACTGATCACATTGATGACTTCAGGAGTAAAGTAATTGCTTTGGGTAAAATAGGCATTGGGCGCATACACAGGGTCAAACGGCTTTTTTATCGGCATCGCATTCAGTAAGGTAATGGCACTGGCTACTGAGCAATAAGTCTGGTTGATCTGTTCTGCAACCCACGGGCTTAACTGCCAATAATCCGCATCAGCTGGTATACGAGCTCGCAATGTTTTTCCTGCTTCCGAGTTCCAATAGATAAGTAATGGTTCTGCGGCAGAAACAGTAAGCGGAGTTGAGATTAAAATAGCAAGGAGAATAAAATGCGCAAGTTTATTCATTATCTGTTTTCCATTTAATAAAAAACTAAACACAGCATAGCGTTGAGAATTTGATCTTTTGCGGTTTCCTTAAGAAAACACCGTCGTTCTGTTTCTACCTTGCTGCTTGGATAGATAAAGAGCCTTATCAGCCTGACCAAGCAAGTCAACGAAGCTTTTGCCGATCACATAAGCGGCTATACCGATTGAAATGGTTATTCCGCTGATCTGCTCCTGAGTATCGAGACGCCGGACTTTACCTCGTTCAATGCTTTGGCGGACGTTCTCAGCCACGGTTCGTGCGCCGGCTACATTTGTTTCAGTTAGTAATAATGCAAACTCTTCTCCACCCAGTCTGGCAACTGAATCTTGTCCGCGGATTTTGGATTTGAGCGTTTCGGCAATAACGCGAATAATTTTGTCACCAAACAGATGCCCATAGGTATCATTGACTTTTTTGAAGTGATCAATGTCCACCATTAATACACATACACCTTTTTCAAGTGAGGCTTGATCATCAAAAGTTTGCCTGGCAACCCCTTCAAAGCCACGCCGGTTGAAAATACCGGTAAGCGGATCGATCATAGCTTCACCGCGCGCAGATTTAAGCTCTTGGTGCAATATTTCCACTTCCTGTTTGCTGGCTTCCAATTCCGATTGCAGAGTCTGCATGGAGCCTCGCATCTTGTTCGTATCACCTGTCATATCGTTGATCAGGGTGTCGAGTCTGGACGCATCAGGATGTTGTTTCAGGGTGTTACCGTAAACCTGCAAATTGTCTCCGAATTGGTGAGCTTGTTTTTTTGTTTCATCGGTGAATCCCGCTATCTTCCCCAACAGTTTTTGAAGACTCTCGCGTTGCTCATCAGCATCGCTGTCGGATATATTCTTTAGATAGAGTTTTTCGATAGCTTTGTCATCGAGTAAATTGCCGCTTTCGAGTATTTTGGTTATTGCTTCGCTCAAAGCGGGGTTTATACCGGCAACAAACTCATACCAAACTGTGTAAGTCAACGGGTTAAATGCTGCCGGGTGAGCAGCCATTTTTTGTATAAGCAAGCGCAGTATCTCACCGCTTGCATTCCGGTCTTGTTCGAACCTCATTTAACCCCTCCTCCTAGAAGAAAGCCAATCTTGTGTTTTTATAATATTGTTTTAAAGTCTACATGATAACGAATTTTTATCCAAGCCTACCTAAGCCGCATGCCTTACCCTCTGCCATATGGATGTAAATTTTCACTACACTAAGCCAAAGTTTATTTTAAAGTTTGGGAGTTGAAACCAATTTGATTGAAACTATGATTTTGAAGAAGAGGTAGACAGCAAGATTATCGCTGGCTTGGTTCCGCTGGTTCCATTTTGACACCACTGGCTGCTGGCTCAATGGTGGTTGGAACAGAAGTAATTCGATCCAATTCCGGGCTCAGAACAGTAATCGTCACTCGCCTATTGCGCGCTCGCCCTTCAGTTGTGTCATTGCTCAACACAGGATGATTATCTGCAGAACCAACCGCAGTTAAACGCTTGGCTGCAACACCTTGATCTATGAACAGCCTCACTACACTGCTTGCACGTGCAGAAGACAATTCCCAATTTGACGGATACACCGGAGTGCTGATGGGTACATCGTCAGTATGCCCTTCAACCTCTATCAATTGTTCTCCGTCGACTAATACGCTTGCGACTTCTGCCAAAGTTTTCTGGGCCGCCGTCGCGATTATCGCATCACCCTGAGCAAACAAGGCACTCGCATTGATATCCAACATAACTCCGCGACTGGTTTGAGAAACGGTCATCTGTCCATTTTTAACAAAAGTATCCATTACCTGATTAAGCGTACTGTATAAATGCTGCATGCGTTCATTTTGCTTGCGCTGCTGATCCGCCAGTCTGGCATCGCGTCGATCAACAATAGACTTGAAGTAAATTTCCTGTTCAGTCAGGCGAATCGCACTCGATTCACTTGGTTTTGGTGTGGTAATTCCGAAAGCATTACCCAAGGACAATCCAAAAGTTTTGTATTTGTTTTCGTTTACTGACGAGATGGCATACATCACCACGAAAAAGGCAAAAAGCAGTGTGATGAAATCAGCGTAGGAAATTAGCCAACGCTCATGATTATCTCTATCTACTCTTTTTCGACGAAAGGCCACAGTAATCTAAAATTGAGAAGTTATTAATTGAGATAGCCTTTTAATTTGCCCTCTATGAAGCGTGGGTTTTCTGCATTGGCGATCATTTCCAGCCCATCGATCACCATTTCGCGCATCATGAGTTGTTGCAATATGAGCATTTTTAATTTGCCTGCAATGGGTAAAAATACAAGGTTGGCCAATCCTACACCGTAAATTGTGGCGATAAAAGCAACCGCAATTCCAGCCCCCAATTTGGAAGGCTCTCCCAAATTTTGCATCACGTGTATTAAGCCGAGAACTGCACCCATAATACCAATTGTGGGTGAATATCCTGCAGCGGCTTCCCACACTCTAGCGCCCTCCCAACGCAATGCTTCATAAGCACTCACATCCACTTCCAGCACTTCACGTATTTTCTCTGCGCTGTTGCCATCCACCAATAACTGCAATCCCTTGGCAACGAACGGATCCTTGATATTTTTAATTTGACCTTCCAGCATAAGCACACCTTCTTTGCGTGCCACGCTGCTCCATGCGGTAAGTTGATAAACGAGGCTCTGGAAATCGATCTTGGGTGTTACAAACGCCCAGCGCCCCATTTTTATACCGGTTACAAACGTATGGTGTGGATTTTGCAACATCACTGCGCCAAGTGTGCCTCCACAAACGATGAAGAACGCGGCACCCTGCAATAGCACCGAGATCGCACCGCCCTCCAGTAACTGGCCGCCTATGATGCCGGAAAATGCGATAAGCAACCCGAATAAACTTAGCTTATCCATCAATGGCCCTTTAAAGAACTGCGTAAACGAGCTACTGCCTGGCTATGCAATTGGCAGACTCTAGACTCGCTAACCTCCATCACTTCTCCAATTTCCCGCAAATTCAAATCTTGCTCGTAGTGCAACGCCATCATCAGGCGTTCACGTTCGGGCAAATTATCTATCGCCTGAATTAACGCAGCTTTGAAGCGATCATCCTGCAATAATTCAAGCGGATTTTCATCATTGTTGAAATCGTGCCTGTCAAAAAAATCTTCGTCATCATGGAAATCATCATAGTAGACCAACTGCGCTCCACGAGCTTCCTGTAACAATTGTTGATATTCAGGAAGAGTGATGCCCAACTCTTTCGCAATTTCGGATTCAAGAGGTGCTCTACCCAATTTTTGTTGCAGGTGGTGTATCGCCGTTTCGATTCGACGCATGTCGCGACGCATGCTTCTTGGTAGCCAGTCTGCTCCGCGCAATTCATCCAGCATGGCACCGCGTATACGCTGGGCAGCATAGGTTTCAAACTGTGCTCCGCGAAATTCGTCATAGCGGCTTGCCGCATCCAGCAATCCGATCATGCCCGCCTGAATGATGTCATCTACATCAACACTATTTGGCAGTTTCACCATCATATGGTGAGCGATGCGCTTCACTAAAGGCGCATATTCCTTAAGGCATTCTTCTTTATCGCTTAGTCCGCTTGCCGTATACATAACGTTAGTATTACTTCTCATGTAATAGCAGATACCGCATTATTAATTGAGCTTGCCTGTCTAATCAAGCGCTGCATCACTTTTGTCAAACCGTTTACATCTTCTTCTCTTACACTCTTGCCGTGAAACAAATTGACGGCCAATTCAGCTAATTTGACAGCACTTGGAGCACCCGGAAAGGCTTCTACCACCGAAAGGCATAATTGTGTCGAGCGTTTAAGTTTCTCATCCGCAGGAATATATCCCATATATTCTAATCGTACTTGCAAATTCTGCCATGCTACCTGTTCAATATTACTGAATATTTTCTTTGCCTCATGTTCATTATTGACTTTATTGACTACGATGTCGAAGTTTTTCCGGCCATTCGTCAAAGCCATTTGCTTGATCATTGCATAACTTTCAGTGATGCCTTGGCTTTTGCCTTGGCTTTAGCCTGTGACCGGGAAATAAGGATGAA
>CAIRAO010000308.1 GCA_903876625.1 uncultured Gallionellaceae bacterium
AAAAAAAGAATTGTTTCGCTCTGGCTGGTTATAACTTTGCTAAATCTGAGATGAGAACTTGACCTTGGCATCGAAAAATATACCGAAGGCTTAAACCCTCGGTGTCTTTTCAGCACTAGATAAAAGTATACTAAGCCGGTTGCTGATTCTTGCGGCGCGCCTTGAAACCGATCAGACTTAATCCCGCCAGCATCATTGCATAGGTATCTTCTTCAGGAACAGGGCTAATACTGACCAAGCTCGCGTAGGTGCCAGTAGCCGGAACAGTAGTACCAAGCAATGAACCTGCTTTTCCAAGTGTACCGGAGAATTGGAGAGTGTAAGTGCCCGCGGCCAGGTTGGTGGCCGATAATGTATTTGTCGTCGTCGTGGCAATCGGGCTAAAGGCTGCCAGAGGATCAGTAGTTGTCGTTGAAAAGGAGGTAACCGATCCGGTATACAAGCTTTCAGTAAATCCTGTAATGCCCAAGAACGATGGTAACTGCAAAGATGCCAAGAACGAACTATTGAGCGTTGAACCCGGTGCAATCGTAAACACAAAATCGTCGTAAAAAGTTTTTGTAGCGGTAGTGCTGGAATTGACCAGATTGGTATTCACGTTCAATACACCTGTATCCCCCAGTGCATAACTTGTTCCCGCTGAAAGCGTTCCCACATTTCCTGGTGTCGTAGCTGTCAAAGTACCTATTGTGACTGAAGCAGCTTGAGCAACCGTAGTAATTGAACCAAGCAAAAGAACTCCGGTTATAAACTGGTTTCGTAATTTAATTTTCATGTCCTGCCTTTACAATTAAAGTTTGGAATTGTGTATATCTTGGATGATACTGTGGCTCCTATTGATCAATACTCTAAAGCAACATGATGACGAAAGTATGAACATTCCATAGTCCGTTCGGACTAATTTGAGTGATTTTGTCTGGCTTTTATAACCACCTTCAAGGTTTTCATTCGTCACTCTTTAATGGATTGCAAATTGCACTACATAATGGTTAGTATCAGGATCAATTGATATTGCTACCAATAAATTTCGCTCGATTAAAATGTTACCTATCAGGCTTCGGATGCACTATTGGCTCGCCAGTTTTACACCGGCTGCGTTAATCATTCGTCTTTTGCTTGTATCGGTTTTATTGTTTGGGTTTGTTATTTTTTTTGCAGATAGAATAGCAGTATCGTTGTTGCCACTATATCGTGATATTTTCCATCTTATAAGTAGCGACTTCTCTATTTTATTTTTAGGGTTATCCAAGGAAGGTGCCGATAATGTGATTCGCTTGAATGTGACACTGCCTCATGCAATCGCTGTTGCAGGACATCTCGTTATGCCGGACCCTGAAGGTATTGCAACTGTCTCGACGCTTATCGGAAATATATTTCATCCTCTTGCTGTGGGTTTGATCTTTATTCTTACGTGGCCCGCCTATTCATTTAAGAGCATTCTGTTCCGTCTGCTTATTTTGCTCCTACTATTGTTTTTTGAAACGATAGTTGACATTCCTCTGCTACTCGCGGGAAATCTATGGGGAGTGTTTCTAGACAGCCTGTCTCCCGGTAGTTGGTCACCTCTAACTGCCTGGGCGGATTTTCTGCAAGAAGGTGGACGTTATGCCCTAGGTTTTGTGGCAGCAATATCAAGTATTGCTTTATCTGACTTCGCTACAAGTTTTAGAAAAACAATATAACGATACAAATGATTTAACATTTTTCAGGTCTGTCACATATTTGACACTTGAATTTTGTAAAGTAATTAACTAATAAAGGCATTTCCTCGATACGACTAAACCATTTTCGCATATCAGGTTATTTGAAAGAGTTTGCGTAAAAAGTAGCTTTGTCTTCAGATATAGATCGAGTTTTCTGTCGTTGCTGTCACGAAGGAGATGTTTTTAAATGAATACAAAGTTTCTTCACTTAACTTCCCGTCCCACTCCTGAAAGTGCGACTGTTCGGCAGTTATCCAAATTTGTACAGCCAATTAATGAAAACACTTTTTGTCTGGTTATCCTGAATTATTTTCTCACCGATCCTAAACTGTACGCACTACCAGTTATTAATATAATGAATATTCCTGTCGGTCTCATAGATAGGCATCTATTTGTCGAATATTTCTCCCGATTGTACGTACCGGAAATTTACGGAAAAAGAACGGTGATGCAATTCCTGACAGAAAATCTTGCCACTTTTACCGATACTACCCCGATCATTGTTGATGAATCAACTTGTATTGATGATGCTGCCAAAATGATTGTCAGCGCCGGTATGCAACACATGGTTACTGGAATAATCATTACCAGAGACGGGGAATATTTGGGACTTGCCAGCGGTCATGATTTGCTCAATGAAATTACACTACGCAAGCAGTCGGATTTATATTTTTTAGCACACTTCGATCATTTGACAGGATTACCCAATCGTATGCTATTTGGGGATCGTCTGATGCAGGCCTGTCGCGATTCTTTACGTAATGAAACGCTGGTTGGATTGATGTTTATTGATGTGGATCGTTTCAAACAAGTTAACGATTCTTTGGGACATGGTGTCGGTGACATATTACTTTGCGCAATTGCAGCCCGTTTAAAAACATGCGCACGTGAGTCAGATACGGTTGCACGTCTTGGCGGTGATGAGTTTGCCATTTTGATGGAAAACCTGACAGATTACGAATTTCCAAAAATCGTCGCCCTTCGCATAGTCGAGTCAATGCAAGATCAAGTAATTATTTCCGGTCATTCTCTTTCAATTACAGTTAGCATCGGGATCGCGATTTATCCTACCGATGATACTGATGTGACTGTTTTGCTTACCAAAGCGGATACTGCGATGTACGAGGCGAAATCAAGAGGTCGCAACGGCTTTTGCAATTACTCCCCGAATCTATTGATGTATAACAGCGAGAAAATGTCTTTAGAGACTGAACTTAAGAATGCAGTTAAAAATAATGAATTTGTACTTCATTATCAACCTAAAATCAGTCTGAATGATGGTCAAGTAATAGGAGTTGAAGCATTAATTAGATGGCAGCATCCTACGCGCGGCCTTCTTTCGCCCATTCATTTCATTCCTCTCGCAGAAGAAAATGGAGTTATAGTTGAAATTGGTAATTGGGTATTTCGCGAGGCTTGCAATCAACATCGACGATGGACAGACGCAGCTCTGCCAGCGACTAATATGGCAATCAATGTCTCTTCACTTCAGTTTAGAAAAGAAGGGTTCGTGGAATCGCTAAAGGTAATTTTTTCAGATACTGGCGTCAACCCCAACTTCATCGAAATTGAGTTGACAGAAAGCACGTTAATGCACAACGAAGCAGGCATTCTGGAAAAGCTTAATCAACTTAAAGAAATTGGCCTGCGCTTGTCCATTGATGATTTTGGTACAGGATACTCTAATTTAAATTACCTTAAGCAATTCCCCATCGATTCTATCAAGATCGATCAATCCTTTATTCGGGATATTGACACCACACCAGTTAATGAATCGATCGTTCGTGCGATAGTCACTTTGGCAAATTCACTTTCAATGACATCCATAGCCGAAGGTACAGAAAGCGATTCAGAATTAGAGGTGGTGAAACGTTGTTTATGTGATGTTGCACAGGGCTATCATTACGCTAAACCACTCGCGCCTCAAGACTTTATTCAATGGCTAGGCACTTTCCAGAGCAATTCAATGAAAGATACCGATCAACTCCTGCTTACCTAATTTAGCGCTTTCTTTCAATTTTCAGAGTTTTTCGAAAAGGTACAAAGTATATGCCTGCGCAATATTCTCGTCTGTTGTGAAGTGCTAACTGATTGAGCTAGGTGACCTTAAAGAATCTATAACTCGCTGGTCAGCCTTCTTTAAACGACTAGACATCACTTTCATGACTTCAATTGCAAATCCTGGTGTTTCATCGATTAAAAAATGAAATCGTTTTTTATCGACAACAACAAATTTGCAATTACTCTGGGCGGTTACAGTTGCATAACGAGGTGAACCATCTATCACCGCCATCTCTCCAACAAATGAGCCATGTTCAAGATGTTCAAAAGACAAACCATCAATCGTAATCTCTGCTGTCCCTTCAATAAGGACAAACATTGAATCTCCAACATCACCTTTGTGGAAAAGGACCTCACCACTATTAAGTTTCAAAAATTCAGGGTCGTGTCTAAATAAGTCAAAAAAAATCATATCTGGTCAAATAATCCACATTAACGTTTTTATTCTACTCAGTCTGTAGCCTGTATTCAATTGAAAAGAAGATATATTTTAGCTTTTGGATGTGAAATTGCCCCAAAACTCTAGCAAGAGTTTGTGCATAAAATAAGGAAAATAATTTTAGGTATTCCTGAAATAATATCTAAATTTCATATGGTTGTTATATATTTGTAATATTATTAGATCAAAGTTAGAGTAAGTTAATGTAATAAATTAGCTTTACAACAAAACAATATTACTGTATACAATTACTCATCGATATTAAATCTATTCATGACAGGGGGTTAGCGATGAATAACGAACATTCAATTTCATTCGGATTGCTACTTTCAGTTGAGCCGCTAGATATAAAAAAACTACATCTAAATGATGATGCAGGACGCGAGAGCTTAGATTGGCAAGCGGATAATACCGATCATAATAAACCCTCATTTTTTTCGAGAATGATGAGATATTTGAAAGGTAGCTAGCTTAATTAAGATAGAAAAAATAAAAACAACGGCGGAAACACCTTTATTAGAAGCCAGCAACGAAAATTCCCAAAATAAATTCTGTTCCGAGAAGAAATGTTGCCTACTTTTTGAGCGCTGACATTAAGTGTATCTACCTATTGAGATATTGAAGTCATTTTAACTTTGCTCTTATCTTTATCCACTGAAAGTGTGAATAAGTTTCATTGATCGGAGAGTTTTTGGTTTTATCTGGTCAAATCCAAATACATTTGCTTGATTCTTTGAAACACATAATTATCCAAATATTACAATAGCGTTTTAATTGTAATACCGTTTATACTTTTACCATAACCAGTATACTTTGATGAAGGAGGCTGTGATGGATAACTATCAATCATTTTCGTACAGACTTCTTTACGAAATGGAACCCATGTTTATATCATCCTTGCATATCAATAATGAGAGTTCTGATAGGGTGGTGTGGGAGAATTTTGGCATTGCCGATTTCCGTACCTTGATGAATGCGGTTTTTAAAATATTCAAAATTGGTTAACTCTGTGACAAGCCCATTTATTTATAACGCGAGATTACGATGAAAGCAAAGGTCATAGCCGTTGTGAATCAGAAAGGTGGCGCAGGAAAAACCACCGTTGCGATGCAACTTGCTGGTTCGCTTGCCCGCCGAAACTTCAAAGTATTAGTTGTAGATGCCGACCCGCAAGGTACCTCAACTCGTTGGGCTGCTTCAGCAGGAGACGACGCCCCTTTTCCAGCCACCGTTGTCGGACTTAGCGCTGCCCAAGGTAAATTACACCGTGAAGTGAAGAAATTAATGGGAGATTATCAATATGTCATCATTGATGGCCCGCCGGCAGCAGATTCACCTGTCGCTCAAAGTGCGCTCATGATTGCAGATCTGGCTCTTGTGCCTATCATTCCTTCTCCCCTGGACATGTGGGCATCTTTAGGAATCAAAAAAGCCATCGAAGATGCTTCAGACATAAATGAGAATCTAAAATCCAGATTGGTCGTAAATCAATGTCAACCCAATACTCGTTTAACCAGCGATGTATTAGACTTGCTTCAAAAATTTGGAATACCAATGGCTGTTAGCCAATTTCACCAACGAACTGTCTATCGTGAGAGTGCCGTATTTGGAAAAACGGTTCATGACTTGGGATATAAAGCAAAACCAGCTATTGATGAAGTTGAGATGCTGACAAAGGAGGTAATATATCTATTACAAGCAAAGAAGTCAGTCAAATAGTTAACTATTAACGAGGAGACGTAATGGAATCTGCAGCCCAAAAATTAGCATTATCAAAATCGATTCAAGAAGAAGCAAAGAAGGTTAAAGCGAAAAAAACAGTTTCCATTACCAATAAATCATTACCAATAAAATCAAAACAAACAAAGTCACACAATACTGAGAAAGTTTTAAAAAAACCTCTGCAATCAAAAAAGATCGAAAAGCAAGTTAACAGAGAAAAAATTGTAAGGGATAGTTTTACTATGCCTGTAGAAGATTACAAACTTCTTTCCGAACTAAAGAAAAGATGTTTGTCTAGGGGTATCGATGTTAAAAAAAGTGAATTATTACGTGCAGGTTTAATATCGTTGTTCCCTATCGGGCTGAGAGTCTACGCGCTACC
>CAIRAO010000309.1 GCA_903876625.1 uncultured Gallionellaceae bacterium
CAACCAGACCAAGTGCCCCCAATGATTTCGATACTCTTTTCATGTTTATCTCCAAAATATTTTGATGCTACTTGTGCTGATTGCGAATTAGGTTGATAGTTACTGGCAACCTGCAGGTGCAAAGGCATTGCCGGGAACGGAAACTATGTTGGTGTCAAATACAAACGCGCCAGTAGTGGTCACCGCCCCTGCAAGGAGCCTTCCGCAAGACGATGAGCTAGTTCCCATTGTGATAGATGTATCAGCTAAAATATTCCCATTGAATAATGAGTAGGTTCCAATGGTTGCTGAACTGCCTACCTTCCACCAGACGTTGGAAGCCTTTGCACCATTGATTAATACAATTCGACTTGCTGGTACCCCTGGGATTGCTGCTGCTGCAGTAGTGAGAGTAGATCCCGCCTGAAAGACAAAGCGTGCATTTGAATCTCCTTGTCCATCAAGTGTAAGCGTTCCAGTCACACCAATAGACGTTGATGATGCGGCGATATAGACACCTGGAGGGAGAGTAGCATTTCCTGCGCATCCAACACAAACTCCTGCGCCACCACCAGTTCCAATTTCCGATGCCCCTAGAACAGTCGCACCTGTAAGAGCTGCTAGGCTCAGATAGGTCGCGTGCAAATCTGAAATAATTGAAGTAGAAGTGACTCCCTTATTAAAGTATGGGCTGATGACTGTTCCAGTCAAAGTAGGAGCCATACCTCCGCACGGCCCCATTCCTCCAAATGCGTCAACAGCAACTGCATTACATGTGGCGTGCGCAATTGGATCCAACACTACATCTCCATTGATATGAGACAGAGGAACTGTAGCTGTGTTTGTCAGTCCTGCAGCTGACGCTATTGCAAATGGAGTTGCTGTGGCCAAATTCACTGGTGCAACTCCTGCACTAGCAGTGGCTGCAGTCTTAAAGCTCCAAGAATAACTACATGCCATTGGCACACCTGTTGAACTCGTAATCGCTGTCGTCACAGATGCTGTGTAATTCGTATTTGGCAGGAGTGCTGAGGTTGTTGTTAAAGTTGATACATATGTATAGGGCGCATATGTAAATGAAGCAGGAACAAGAGCAACTCCGCCAGCAGGTGTCACAGTAAAGCTAGTTGCAGAAATACTTGAAGAATTCAGGGGTAAGCTGTAAGTTGCAGTAATAATTTTTGAACCACCAGAAGTCCCCGTGCTGGTCGTAGCAAACTGGTTACCATTAGATGGATCAGATGCTAATAATACCGGGTTAGTTGGCCCTGCTATAGGACACGAAGCCCCGGGAGCAAGCCCGGTAGTTGCCGATACACCTGTGGCACCCAAAATTGCGTTCCCGCCACCACTTCCGCATCCGGCTAAAACTGACGCCAGCACCAATGTTAAAAAACAGCCTAACCGGCGAACGATCTTATTCGTTGCTTCGCCAATTTCATATTCACGATTATTCATTTGCATCCCCTCATTATCTGATTCAACTATGACGTTTCCATAAGCTCCGGTTTGATGTGCGAATTTCTAAAGTGAAACAACCGAAAGCAATTTGTCACACTGGCCGCATTTATCCTTTATTCGACAATGTCACTCCGTTCGTTAGCGCACCTATGAAAAAGATTTATATGAGCGCAAAGAGACCAAGTGCAAATGAGTAAGCAAATTCATCCTGGATAACTTGAATAATTGATCAAAAAAGAGTGCTACCGAACAGAGTGAGTTGCTAGTGATCAGGAAAATTATTGAATAGTGAAGTCTATAAAAGTGAAAAGCAGAAAATGAAAATTGAAGATAATCCAGTTATTCATGGAGAGTTGTTAAATCAAGACTCCATTAACAAATCAAACAGCTATACCGAGGCGACAGATCTGAGATCGGTTAACACTTCAGTCGAAAAAAACAAGATTAACTTGTCATTCATCAATATTTCAATTTGCACGCTGGCAGTCATTGCCATTGTTGCATCAATGTATTTAGCTCAGGCTTTTGTCTTGCCGGTATTAATAGGCATACTTGCGAGCTACACACTAAGTCCGGTAGTGGAATTTCTCAATAGATGTCACATACCCCGAGCTGTCGGCGCAGCGCTGGTAGTTGCGATATTAATTGGTGCCCTCACGTGGCTCACACTTTCGTTAAGCAGCGAGGCAACTGCACTGATTGATAAACTTCCTGATGCAACACGCAAACTCAGACAGCACTTGAGTGATACTCGTCCACTGAACCAAAGTACTTTGCAAAATGTGCAGGAGGCAGCAAAGCAACTTGAGGGTGCCGCTGCAGACGCAAGTATTAAGCCGGCTGGAAAAACAGTATCAAACAATTCGGGTGAGATTTCCGCTTGGCTGCATGATTTCGCGCTCAAGCAATCAATGCTGATTCTTTCAATAATCGCTCAAGCACCGGTCATTTTGATGCTCATCTATTTTTTGCTTGCTTCAGGTACGCATTTTCGCCGCAAGCTGGTTCAGTTTGTCGGCCCCTCACTGGAGAAGAAAAAAGATATGGTGCGCATGCTGGATGAGATCGATATGCAAATTCAGCTCTATTTACTCTCAATGCTGGTAGCTAGTTTTTTGGTTGGCATCAGTACATGGCTGGGGTTTAAAGCACTCGGCATGGAGCAAGCCGGCATCTGGGGGGTCATCGCTGGCCTGCTTCAATTTATTCCTTATTTAGGCATCGCTATCACAGCGATTAGCAGCGGTATAGCCAGCTTCCTTCAATTTGGGTCGTTGCTTAATGCGTTAGCCACGGTAAGTGTTGTATTGCTGATTTCTGTCGCTATCGGGATGGCCTTTACGACATGGTTGCAAAGCCGTTTTGCCCACATCAATGCGGCAGTCCTTTTTATAGCCTTGCTATTCTTCGCATGGCTTTGGGGAGTGTGCGGCTTGCTTCTTGGCGCTCCATTAGTTGCCATCATTAAAGTGATCTGCGACAGAGTCGAACCGCTCAATCCCTTCGGAAAGTTATTGGGTCGATAACCAATTCTGAATCCAAAATGACTTTATTCAATTCCATTCACCTTACTCCAATGCAATCTTTTCAACTTCACTAACAAAAAGGAAATCAATATGAACTGGGATCACATCGAAGGAAACTGGGATCAATTCATTGAAATTATCCAGCAACAATGGGAAAAATTGACAGTCAAGCAACTCAACGAAACAGATCGGCAACGCAGGTGTATTCAGTGGATGCAACGGACGGGGTGAACGGAGACTTGACTTCATCAGCTTCGGCTGTTTCGGCGGCACAGGCGGCACAGGCGGCTTCGGCGGCTTCCTCAGCAGCAACAACCTGCGCCGGGATGATTTCGGAGACAACAGGGGAGACAGGGGAGACAGATTCAGTGGACGCAGTTTCGACGGTTTCGGTGGTCATGGTGGC
>CAIRAO010000310.1 GCA_903876625.1 uncultured Gallionellaceae bacterium
CGTAATTTTGCGGGACGCACCGGCTTGTGTAATAAGTCGATATTGTTTTCCTTCACCATACGTAATATTTCAGGTGAAATATCCCCGGTAATTAGAATAAATATTGGCCTGGTATTAAAGTTTTCCATAGTCCAGTTTTTTACCTGAATGCCATCTCCATCCGGCAAACGGTAATCGCAAATCACCAAATCAAAGTTTGCCTCATTGTGAACTTCCTTTACATCGTTAAAACACGAAGCTATAGAAACTCGACACCCCCATGACTCTAAAATTCCCTGAGTACTTTTTCTTACCAAGGCATCATCTTCTATCACCAATACATTTAGCTTATCCAGGTTTCCGGAAATTTTCTGTGTGGCAATTATTTCGTTCACTGACAAATTTTGCCTAATGACATTGATGTCCTCAATTACCCGTGGCACATAAACTGCGAAAGTTGAACCTTTATTTATATCCGAGAGAAGCGTTACATGATGTTTAAGTAATTTTGCTATCCGGTCAACAATCGCCAAACCCAACCCGAGTCCTTTTTCTCTGTCTCTTTCCGGATTCGCCAATTGTACGAATTCGCGGAATATTTTGGCTTGATCCTGCATAGAAATACCAATGCCGCTATCACGAATTTCAACTTTCAGCCTGTACCCCCGAATACGACAAACCACCAGTACCCTGCCTCCAACCGGCGTGTAGCGAATAGCGTTGGTGATCAGGTTGGTCAACAAGCGTTCCAATAAGATCGGGTCGCTTCTGACAATCACCCCGGAGGCAACAATTCTAAGTGTTATTCCCTTATTCTTTGCATAGGGGATGTATTCATTTGCAAGACGAAAAAGCAAATCGTTAATCGGGAACTCTTTAACCTTAATTTCAACGGTCCCCGCATCCAGTTTGGAAATATCCAAAAGTGCGTCAAGTAAATTTGACAGTGCATTGACTGACTCTTCGACTTTACCCACTATGTGGCGTTGCTCCTGTGTCGTCAATTTAGATTGCAACTCACCCACAAACAATCCTAGGGCGTGCATGGGCTGTCTCAAATCATGACTGGCAGTCGCAAGAAAACGGGTCTTGTCATAACTGGCATTGACCGCATCATCTTTCTTGATACGAAGCTCGCGAGTTGCCGCTTCGATTCTCGCTTCCAATTGTTCATTCAACTTGTTTAATTTGGACTCTGCCTCTTTGCGTTCAGAAATATCAATGCTGATGCAAAGCAAATAGAGAGGCTCTCCATCTTTTCCGTAAACAGGTTTTTTGAAAGTATGTAATGTACGATTCGCTTTTATTTCCGAGTTCCATACTGACTCTTCGAAACTGACCAATTTTCGCACTTCAAAAACCTTATGGTCGCTTTCAAGGAATGCTTGTATTTGCTCTGGCGGAAAGAAACGGCTTGCATCAGTTCCCGCTACACTGGAGAACAGCACACCCCATTGTAATTCACAGGCATTGTTCATTAACATGATGCGACTTCTGAAATCCTTGATGAACAACGCAACCGGCATCATTTCGATGATATTGTTCAATCTCTCCTGGCTATGCCGAAGTAATTCAATATTTTCATCCAGCACAGCTCTGTCTTCTTTCAACCGCTTTGCTGTTTCATTCACACCTTGCGCGAGTTGGCTTAATTCATTGATAGCCGGAAGCGGAGAAATTCTTTTATCCAGATTTCCTTCTCTGATGCCTTGCATCATTTGGTTCAATGCATTGATTGGGTTGACAATGCGGCGGGATAAATATTGAACGAAAAAAAAGGTACCGAATATCAGCACAATTGAAATAAACATACTGGCTTCTATCGTTTCCAGTTTGTCATTTTTCAACCGCATCTTGCTCATCTTGATAAAGACAAAGCCTAATAATTTATTCTCCTGATTGTTTGCAATCGTAGTAAGTTCATTAAGGCTGATTGGCGTCAAAAAAATCGGTTCGCGTATCCAGAAATAATTACTTGCATCGATAATAGGGCCGTTAATTTGCAGGCCTTTCATCGACTCACGATCTGATTCCGAAATTTCTTCACCTGCGTTGGCAACAGATTGTCCAGTAGAGTTTTCGATCAGGACGGTAACGATATCTTTTTGTTTTAAAG
>CAIRAO010000311.1 GCA_903876625.1 uncultured Gallionellaceae bacterium
GATGGTGTTATTCCTTAAATTACCGGCGAATGAATATCTACAATTTTTGGCTGGTCAATATATCGATATCCTGCAAAAAGACGATAAGCCGCGAAGTTTTTCTTTGGCGAACGCGCCGCATGAAGATGAGTTTTTGGAATTGCACGTTCGCAATATTGCCGGAGGACATTTTACTCATCATGTGTTTAATGAGATGAAAGAACGGGATATTCTGCGCATCAAGGGCCCGCTGGGTACTTTCTTTTTGCGCGAAGATTCAAATAAGCCGATTATTTTTGTTGCCAGCGGAACGGGCTTTGCTCCCGTTAAAGCCATTATCGAACACGCCATGTATATCGGCATCAAACGCCCGATGCATCTATATTGGGGCGTACGCAAGGAATCTGATTTTTATATGCTGGACGAAATAACAAAATGGGAAAAATACGGTATTAAAATCACTCAAGTTGTTTCGGATGAAGCGTGGGCAGGCAGAAGTGGCTTTGTGCATCAGGCAGTGGTAGACGATTACACAGATCTTTCCGGATACCAAGTCTATGCTTGTGGAGCGCCGATTGTGGTGGAAGCCGCGCACCGCGATCTTACGCAAAAATGCAAATTGCCGAACGAAGAATTTTTCTCGGATGCTTTTACCTTTGTGCCGAAAACTTGAATTCAAATATGCTTGAATAACAAACAAATGGCCGTCTCGCGACGGCCATTTGTTTACTGCATCAAATTCACTACTTCATGGATTAGGGAGCTGGTTGTGTAACCACATTGCTATCCAAAGTAACCGCTGTGCGCGCCAACAATCTACCGTTCCCAGTAGCACCGGTATTCAACGTAATCGCTTTGGAGGCTAATATCACGCCTTCAAAGTGAGCGGTCGTACCAATAGCTACACCTGTTCCACCGGCGACTTGCCAGAAAATGTTTTTGGGCAATGCTCCTCCTGACAACAACATGTGCGCTCCGTTCGCCACGGTGAGATCTCCCGATATCTGAAATATCCAGACATCATTGGGGGAACCGCTGAGGGTAACGTCCGTATTTACCAAAACACCGGTGCCCCATTTATAGAGACCGGGAACAAGTGTCAATCCGCTAATGTCGCCGGCGCCAAGTTCAGTATGGTCGGGTATTGCCCTTCCCGCTGCATCATTGAACGCAATCATCATATCGCCTATAGCGGTGGTCAAATTGGCTGGGGTTGGACATGCGCCGTTGTAGTCGGCTGCGTAGACTTTCCCGGTGACTCGTGGTGCTGGAGATCCCAATGTTGTTGAAAAACATCCTGAAGGAGAGCCTAAGTTATCCAGAGCAAGTGTAAAGCCAGTGATGTAAGACGCAGCGGCAGGACTGATGGCAATGTCACCAGTGATTGTGGTGCCAGCCGTGGTTGTGGAAGTAATCGCTGTTTCAGCCAAAATCGCATAACTAACAGCAGTTCCAAGTTTAACCGCTTCCGGGCCTTTCACTGCCGTAGCACCCGTATAAAAAATCCAAGTAGAGTTGCTTGCTAACGCATTTCCGGACATATCCGTGACACCAGTTGTAACTGTAGCGGTATACGCGGTGTTGGCCACAAGATTTATGCTGGGATAAAACACTGCAGTTTTACCCAAATATCTTATTGAACCGGTAACCGACTTAGTTCCTTGTTTTAAGGTAAATGTCGTGGGGGTGAACGTTGCAGGATCCATGTCCTCACTAAAGGTAGCATTAACGCTCGAATTGAGCGCTACACCTGTAGCTGAATTGTCAGGAACCCTGGATATAATGGTGGGTGCAATGATGTCTGTCGTTGTGATGGTTGAAAAACTCCAAGAATAGTTACTTGCCAAAGCGTTACTAGCCGTATCTTGGACTCCTGTAGTAATCGTAGCCGTATAGAGAGTGTTGAATGATAGGTCGTTAGTCGGCTTAAAAGTCGCACCTATACTCGAGTACGTAAACAAACCTAAAACCGGAACTGGCGGATTTCCATTTGTTAAGGTAAATGTCGAAGTGGTAATTGTTGAAGTGTCCATTGATTTGCTAAAATTGGCGTTGATTCGCGAATTTGGCGGGACACTAGTTACTCCACTTGCCGGCATGACAGTAGTTACTGTGGGTGCGGTTTTGTCTACTGGAACTACCGCAGTTCCATCTCCATTGGTAGTCTTTTGGCATCCTGCAAAAGACGATAACAGCAGCAAAGCAATGAGCCAGCCGACTGGCAAGGTAAAAATTTTGAACTCTTACCCCCGATACAGGAGTCGCCCATCGATGCAAGTGTTGTTGGAAAATAGTTCCACTTAACCCCCCGCATATAAATGGAACTCACTAAAGTCCCTAGATCCTGAATGAAACCACCTCCCACGACATTGAGAGTGTCGCCGCGGCGGAACTCAATGAAAGCCAGATTTACAAGAATTTCTTCACATTTGCGTAAAGTCTTTTCTTCTTCAATGGCTTCAATGGCTACATACCTGGAGGAATTGGCTGAAACTTTCTCAGCGATTTTTCTATCTACCAAAAAAACCGAATCGGAGTCGGGAACAACCGCTACTTTGAGAAACTCAATTTGATAGATTCCTGAGGCACTCTCTATTTCCAACTTATACAAGTTTGGTTACACCCCAACCGCCGTCAATAATCACTTCTTGGCCGGTAATTCCTGACATTTGACCAGTAGCAAACTTAGTAATTACATTTGAAACTTCATCTATGGTAACAAGTCTTTTAAGAGGAGTTTCCGTAGTTATTCGAGTCAGCTGGTCTGCACTGAGCTGATTTCGAGTCATTTGTGAGTCGATAGGACCAGGGGCGACTGCATTTACAGAAACTCCTAATGGGCCTAGATCCGCCGCAGCTGATTTCATCAAGCCAGCGACGGCCGCCTTACTTATTCCGTAGTTCAATTTATCTGGCCTACTCAATTGAGACCAAATGCTTGATACAAAAACTAAATTGGATCCCGCTTTCCTTGAATTGTTGAAAGAGTCGGCGCATTCAAAAGTCTGTCCACTTGTTCACCGT
The DNA here is from genome assembly GCA_903876625.1 of uncultured Gallionellaceae bacterium. GTDB lineage: Bacteria > Pseudomonadota > Gammaproteobacteria > Burkholderiales > Gallionellaceae > PALSA-1006. The sequence continues at coordinate 3,004 of CAIRAO010000311.1, forward strand.
TTAAAAATTTTACTTGCCGTTCTACCACTTTCGGCAAATCAATTTTATCGGGAGCCA
>CAIRAO010000312.1 GCA_903876625.1 uncultured Gallionellaceae bacterium
AGAAATATTGTTTGATTTTCCGCCACTGGTATCCGATTGATATCCGACACTCACGCTTGAATCAATTGTCCACTTTGCCCCGGCATCCAAATGATGACTAAACTGTATTGAATTACCGGTCTTAAATTGGCTTTTGCTGTGGGTAACGCTGATATTGGTTACATCCCGAGTTTGAAATAGTCCCATTCCTGTCAGTCTTTCAGAAAATGACCAGTTTGGACCGGAAGAAGGGCTTGCCGGAACAAATCCTTCGTACGAGGGCACACCACCAAGCAAAGCCGGATCCGATCCACTTTGTGCTAATGCATCAGTAATGGAATAAAAAACATCTGACCCGGCATTCCAGTTTTCACTCAGGTGATTCGTCATACCCAGCGACGCAGAATTGGATACCGTTGTACGCTGATCCGCCAGCGTAATAATATCGCTCGCCGTCATGCCGTTTTGCACCAAGGTAGATAATGTCGAAGTAGTACCGTTGAGTGCATTTCTCAAGTCCAGAATCGGGCTTTTACGTCGATCCAAAAGGAAATTGTAGTCGTTGTCTTTTCCGCCACCGTTAATCGTCCCCTGAACGGTAAGCATATTCAGTTCATTGAAAAGCAAATCGAAATCATACATCGACATAATATTGAAGGCCGGTTCAAAGTATCTGAGGTTGCCTCCTATTGCCCTTCGGTCTGTAAAACCATTAATCGTTTGATCAATATAATAAACAGTGCCGCCCAATCGATCCTTCATGCCAAAATCCAGACCAACCCCCATAAAAGCGGGTTGTGTATCAAGCGATACATCGGACAATTGACCGGCTACAAGATTCACTTTGTAATCTGCATTAATACCGTAACCGGCAGAAATGCCATCAAATCTACCCATTACTCCGCCACCCATTCCGGACTGTCTGCCTATTCTGACGGAGTAGCTATCAACACGATCTTTCATTTCATAGAATGCAGCGCCTAGCCGATTGGTATTTGCCTGACCAGGCAAGTAATTTGCAGAATAAAAATCCTGAAATACGAGTCGGTTGTCATATTCATTGTTATATGAACGAGACGTCACACTCATATTTCCAATTAACGATTTCTGAGTGATGGCACTAAACGAAGTTGGCGCTTGAAGCTGGCCGGGTGTGGCCGAGGTATTTGTCTGACTGGCTCCCAAATAGCCTTCCAGAGACACGCTACCAAAAGCGGAATATTGAAATTCAGTATTTGCCGCTCTCGGCGCCACAAAGGCTACAGCGGGTGCGACCACAAACAATCCAGGCTGAGAAGCCTTAAATATTGCCAACCTGTCCTTGACCCAAGGCGCCCATCTTCCGTTTGGGTAGAGTTTCAAATAAGCGTTATATTCAAGAATGGCTTTAGGTAGTTGACCGGTTTTTTCTCTGGATACGCCTACCCACAGTTGTGCATCTTCAGTGTATTTGTTGGTGGGCAATTTTAGAATAGTGTTAAATGAGTCAATTGCTACAAATGCCTGGCTTGCGAGCATTGCATTGCCACCTTTAATCATCAAGGGCGCCGCTTGATTATTTGCTTTAGAGATCTGTTCAGCCAGGGTTAGTGGTGTTGCAGCCGGTTGATCACTCACCGATTGTTCCGGTAGGGGTGTTACCGGTAAATCTATATCCGGAAAAATGGGAAGCCCGTCCAGACCACCCAAGGCTATATGCACTGTTTTTTGAGCTACCGAAGAAGGTGCCACTATTGGCGCGGTAACATCGCCCGACGGTGCGGGAGAGGGCGCTACAATTGAAAGCGCCGCCGCAGGCAAAATTTCCGGTTTGATATGGATAACCAGACTTTGAGCATTTTTACCCAGGCTGACACTGATGTCACTCGCATGCTTCAATTTGAGTTGAACCGTCGGCCCCGAGGTTCTGTCGATCGTTGTGATCGATACATCCTGAATAAGTTCCGAGGGCGGTGATCGATGTGATTCGTAGTTTTGCCAGTCAGAAACCGGCACGGAACTGAGCGGGTTAAAATAAATGGCCGTGTAATCGGTCTTTCCTTCCGGAAAATTTCGAAGATACTGAATTTGAAAAGCAAATTTTACGACTAAATCAACCTCGCCATTAGCATCGGCACGGACAGTCATATCGTCAATTATTTCTGCAGAGGCAGAGACGCTGATCGTTCCGTTGACTGAGTCCCAGACGCCGGCGATATGGTGCCATTGGCCATCCGCCAAACTCGGCCCACCGCGAACATAATCAAAAGTTGTGGCATTCGCAATTCCTAAGCTTGCTTTCCCCCCATAGAGTTGGAGTTGATAGCCGCCATAGCCGCCGCCAGGGAAGTC
>CAIRAO010000313.1 GCA_903876625.1 uncultured Gallionellaceae bacterium
CCAAATTTACCATGCTTACCAACGGCTGTCCCGGTGCTGCATGCTTATTTTGGGAGTCGTGGTGATAGCGTAATATAGCGACAACTGATTCGGGCAGATCCCAATGCCGAACGAGTTCTGCTCCAAGCTCACCATGATTCATTTCCAAAAACTCGGCTTCAATCTCGCTCGTATTGCGTTCTTTCTCAGATGCAAACCGGGCGTGTAACTCATCACTTCGGACCTGGTCAAGTTGGTTCAATACCATGTAGCCGATATCATGCAGCAATCCAGCCAAAAAGATTTCGTCATCAAGAGGGCGTGTGTTTCGAGGCATTGCACGCGAAATGGCACGCAACGCTAATGCGATTGCCAGGCTATGTAGCCAAAGGCCCTGAATATCAAGCTTGCCCACGTGTTTTTTTGTCAGAGAAGACATGACAGAAATACTCATCGTAACGGACTTGACTCGAGTGATACCAAGCAACATGGCGGCATCAGTAACGGAAGAAACTTTTTTTGAGGCGCCAAATAACGGCGTATTGGCTAGCCCTATTATTTTTGCTGCGATCTGGGGATCTTTCTCAATCAACTTGAGCATTGCCCGTTCGCCATCATCAGTCTCAAGATTCAGTGCAAGAATTTTTTGCGCAATCTCCGGCATTGCAGGAAGCATGTCAAGATTACGGATAGCTTGCTTCAGATTTACTGGGGCTTTACTGGTGCTCATGTTCTCTCTCCCATGGCTGGTTATATATTTTTATGGTGATCAAATTTTGCCAGTGCTTATTCTAATCAACTACCCATTGTTTGTCTGAAAATAATACAAATGATAGCCGGAAACAAAATTTCTATACCCTACTGACTATTAGGGTGCTTTGCCAGCTTGCGTTGCAGTGTTCGTCTATGCATGTTGAGAAGACGAGCAGTGGCAGAAATATTGCCTTGCTGTTCGTTAAGTACCCGTTGTATATGCTCCCATTCAATACGATCCACCGATATAGGCAGAGAATTAGGTTTAAGTTCAGCGCTGGCATTATGGCTAAAAGCAGCCACTATTTCATCAGCATTGGCGGGTTTGGCCAGATATTGAGTTGCCCCTAGTTTGATAGCTTCCACAGCGGTGGCAATACTGGCATAGCCGGTAAGCATGACGATACGAGTGGCAGGGTCGAGTTCGTGCAAGACCTTGGTTAACACTAATCCCGATGCGCCATCCATTTTTAAATCAACTACAGCGAATTCAGGAGGATTCGCTGTTGCCAGAGGAATTGCTTGTTCGACATTGTTGGCTTTGGTGACATCAAACCCGCGTTTTTCGAGGGCGCGTCCTAGTACCATGCAAAATGTTTCGTCATCGTCAACTAAAAGCAAGGATGGTTTTTCGTTGAATGCAGGATTCATATATTTACGTCTTTCAATGGCAAGATCACTTCAGTCGTTGCCCCGCCCGATTCCCGGTTGAACAATCTGACTTTGCCTCCCAACTGCTCGATCGTTGCGTTGGCCAGAAATAATCCGAGCCCACGCCCTTCTTTTTTGGTGGTGAAAAAGGCGGAGCCAGCATTGGTGATCGCTTCTGGAGTGAGTCCGTGTCCGAAGTCCTTAATTTCCAGATTGAAGAATTTGTCATCCCAATGAATTTGAATTTCGATGTTATCCGGTGAAACATCGGCTGCATTGTTGAGTAAATTGAGCAACGCTGCGCGTAACGATGAATCAATAAGCATATTAGGTGCAGGTTGAATTCCAGTGGTAATGCGGCGAGGACGAACAGTGGGTCGAAGCAATTGCCACTCATCCAGCGTATCAATTATAAATTGTTCCAGCGACTCTGCTGATCGAGGGTTGGCGTCTTGTGCATTTGCCAGCAATTTATCGAGGATACGTTTGCAGTTGCGAACTTGTCCTTCAAGTAACAATAAACTGTCATTCCATTCCGGCAAGGTATTTGTTTCATGCCGTAACTCGCCGATAACGACCTTTAATGTGGCTAAAGGAGTCCCCAATTCATGAGCAGCACTTGCCGCTTGCATGCCGAGCGCGACAATGCGTTCGTTGCGCAAAGTTTGTTCGCGCGCACGCGCCAATTTTTCGTCGCGATCTCGCACCGCATTAGCCATTTTAACCACGAAATAAGCGACCACGAGCGCGCTGATCACGAAACCTAGCCACATGCCAATCACGTGTATGTTGAATGCATCATCTTGCTGCATGGCATGTTGCATGTGCTCGTGCCCAGCCACGCTTGACGGCAGAGGCTGATAATATTTCATCAGAGCGGTATAACAGACAGTGGTAAATATCGCCATTGACCAGGTGTAACGCTGCGGTAATGAAGCTGCAGCGATGACCAGAGGTAATAAGTAAAGTGAAACAAATGGGTTGGTAGAGCCTCCGGCATAGTAGAGCAGTAAAGTAAGAGCAGTTACGTCAACACACAATTGGGCGAATAATTCCAAATTGGAAACCGGTGAGTCAGTGCGCAAGCGTATCCATGAAAAAAGATTGAACAAGACCAGTAGGGAGATGCAAATCAACATCGGCATCCACGACAATGTTAATTCCAGAATAAAGTGAACCCATGCAAGCACGATGCATTGGGCAAATGTAGCAATTGCTCGCAGTGCTATAAGTTGCCCGAGTTGGGCATGACCAGCTTGAAGGTTGGTGAAGAATGAATTCATGATGCGGATTCTACCGATATCCAGGCTTGCAGGGGGTGTGACAATATGCCGCACTACCACCTATTAATTTATAGATGCTACACTGGATTCAATTTATTAAGTTGCCGAGTAAAGGGAACGTGGCTACACTTTTTCAAAGGAGAGATTTTGAATAAATATCTATTGGCTGCATTTGTGTTTTTGTTGGGTGTGGATCAGGCATTTGCCGCCGAGGTGAGGGTCACAGATGCCTGGGTTCGTGCAACTGCACCCGGACAAGATAGTGCTACGGTAGCACTGCATATAACCAGCCCGAAAGATGCAAGTATTGTCGAGGTGAGTAGTCCCGTTGCCAGCAATGTTGAAATACATAGCATGACTCACGAGAATGGCATGATGAAAATGCGCAAACTGGATGGTTTTAAAATTAAAGCAAAGCAAGAAGTTTATCTGGGGGCAGGAGGAAGTCACCTAATGCTCGTCGGCTTAAAGAAGCCGCTCATTACGGGGGAAAATATAGAGCTTACTTTGACATTGCAATTCGCTGACAAGCACACTGACAAGATCGAAGTAAGGGCCGACGTCAGAGAGCTGACTTCAGGCCACGACGGGCATATTCAACACAATCAATATCCGGCAAGTGGAGGTGGACATGTGGAATAAAACGCTTTGTTTTACACTGATCTTTATAGCTTGCAGTGCATGGGCAGGACCCAACGATGCAATTGTAAATAAAGTTTGGGTTGGAGAGAGTATTCCCGGGCAAAATTCCGCAACACTGGAAATGAATATTACAACTGTCGTTCCGGCCAAACTATTATCAGTAAGCAGCACGGCGGCTGAAAATATTGAGATCCATAGTGTGTCACAGCACAAGGGAATTATGAAGGCACACGTGGTAGATAGTTTGCCGCTGCCCGCGCATCACACGACGGCATTTGGTTCGCATCAGTTATTTCTAATCCTGGTCGGTTTAAAAAGAGAGTTGGATATCGATGATCGCATTCCGGTGAGCATCGTTCTTGAATATGCCAATCATCGCAAACAAATAATTGATGTCGAAGCGACGGTAAAAAAAATGTCCTTAAGCTATAAACACCTTGGTTCGGGGGAAGTTCACGATCACCGCTAGCGTATTTGGGTTGCAGCGAAGTGTATCCAGTGAGTACCGACTTCGCAGAGAACAGGCGGCCAGATGCCGCCTGCAATTATACTAGGATGTCGAGGAACCAGTTTTTTGATGTAAAATGCTCACCAGTTTTCTAAGGAAATAACCATGCCGTTAACTGCTGCGACCGCTGCACAAAAAGCCCATACCTTGTCCGAGGCTCTACCGTATATCCAGCGTTTCTCCGACAAGACGATTGTTATCAAATACGGCGGCAATGCCATGACCGACCCAAAGCTGCAAGAGGGTTTTGCGCGCGATGTGGTGTTGCTTAAACTTGTTGGTATGAATCCAGTCGTGGTTCATGGCGGAGGTCCCCAAATAAACGATTTGCTGCAGAAGGTTGGTAAAAAAGGCGAATTCGTTCAGGGCATGCGCGTAACCGATGAAGAAACGATGGACGTTGTTGAGATGGTATTGGGCAAGGTTAACAAGGATATCGTGAACCTGATCAATCGCTATGGAGGCAAGGCGGTTGGCTTGACCGGCCAGGATGGCAGTTTTATACGCGCCCAAAAGCTGTTATTGGAAAGCACTGAGCATCCGGGCAAAATGCTCGACATCGGACTAGTTGGAGATATCAACAAGATCGATCCTTCAATTATCACCTTTTTGGATTCGGGTGACTTTATACCGGTAATCGCGCCCATTGGGGTATCACCCGAAGGGGAAACATTGAATATCAATGCTGATGTGGTGGCCGGTAAGTTGGCGGAAGTGTTGCGGGCCGAGAAATTAGTACTGCTTACTAATACCCCAGGGGTGCTTGATAAGAATGGAAATCTTATGACTGGCCTTACACCAAGGCAGATCGATGACTTGGTGGAAGATGGCACGCTATCGGGTGGAATGTTGCCAAAGATCAGTTCCGCGCTGGATGCTGCACGTGGCGGGGTGCGTTCCGTACACATTATTGATGGACGTGTGGAACATGCATTGCTGCTGGAGATTTTGACCGATGAGGGAGTCGGCACGCTGATTAAAAGCAAGTGAAATGCAATCCGGCATCGGATGTCTAATTCATGAATAGTCCTGTTTGGATATTCGATCTGGATAACACGTTGCATGATGCAACTCCGCACATATTTCCACATATCAATCAAAGTATGACGGCGTATCTGCAAGAATATCTGAAGCTGGACAATGAAGCTGCAAATGCTTTGCGTTTGGAATACTGGCATCGATATGGCGCGACATTGAGCGGATTGATCAAGCATCATGCTACCGATCCAAATCATTTTTTGTGGCATACACACCAGTTTCCAGCACTGCAAAAAATGGTGATTCGCCAACCGAGATTACGGCGTGCCTTACTGCAATTGCCAGGCAAGAAGTTAGTGTTTACCAATGCGCCGCTGCACTATGCCGAGGCAGTATTGAAGTTGTTGAGAGTGGACGATTTATTTGACAATGTGTTTGCCATCGAGCATTCCCGCTATCGCCCGAAACCCCAAGTAGCCGGGTTCCGCCACTTATTGCAGAAGCACCGCCTACAGGCGGCAGAATGTGTCATGGTGGAAGATAGTGTAGAGAATCTGCAAACAGCCAAACATTTGGGCATGAAAACAGTATGGGTGAACATTGCATCACGCGCGCCAGGTTATGTTGATTTAAAAATACGCAGTGTGATGGAACTACCGCGCTTATTGGCACGGTTGAATTAAGTGGAGAATTAAGATGGCGACTTCAAAACCGGGTGAGCGCAAATTACAGATTTTACAAACTGTAGCGGAAATGTTGGAGCAACCCAAAAGCGAGAAGATCACCACCGCTGCGCTTGCTGAGAAACTGGATATTTCAGAAGCCGCTTTGTACCGACACTTTGCCAGCAAGGCGCAAATGTTTGAGGGCTTGATCGAATTTATCGAGCAAACGGTATTTGGCCTGATCAATAAAATAACCACTGATGAAAATGATGGTCTGAAGCAAGTTGAAGGCATCGTTGCTCTGTTGCTTGGATTTGCGCAGAAAAATCGCGGCATGACGCGGGTGCTCATCGGTGATGCGTTGGTGAACGAGAACGAACGTTTGCAGCAACGTATCAATCAATTTTTGGATCGCATCGAAACCACTTTAAAACAATCCCTCAGAATTGCGGCAACGCAAGGCAAACTGGCCAGCGAAGCAGAAGCCGGTGTTTTGGCTAATTTGCTAGTGTGTTACGTAATCGGGCGCTGGCAGCAGTTTGGCAAAAGCGGCTTTACGCGAGATCCGATGTCTCTGTGGCCGCAACAGTGGGCTTTGCTTTCCGGAAACAGGTAGTTAAGGTTTTCTTAATTCGGAAAAACTCCCTCTCCAGAGTGGGAGAGGGTTGGTGTGAGGGAAGACTTAATACTTTGCAGCCAAACTGTCAGATTCCCTACTTACCAGCGTAGACCAAGCTTTGCGCTGTATGTTGAAATACCACCAGTGGTATCGCCTTCAATCGCAAAATTTGGTAATCCAAGGTTAATGTTCAGACCGACATAGACTTTGGGTTGATTGAAACTTTCCGAAGTAATTCCTGCAGCTTGTGCTGTTGCATTTGAAGTGGAACTGGTCACCCAAACTTCTCCGACACCCGCATACGGTGTGAATCCCAGAAAACCCTTGGAAATGGAAATATCCAAGCTCTTGGTGCTAAAAGATAGTTCTTCGATGCCACCGAGACGGGTCATTGCGCCGCGAATGGTTACTGCAGGCAGAGCCATGCCACCGCCAATGATCGCATAACTGATCGCAGCACCGGAAAGCGTGATGCTTGTGGTGGGCACTGCTGAATAAAAAGCAGCCACATCGATGTCAAAGGGCAAGCCTTTTGCTACATAAAGCTTTGGAATAACAAGAGTGGGTACACTGGTGCCCGGTATTAAATGTTGCCAGGCAGTTTTAGCATCTGCAGACATCTCTGTAGAAGATGCTTCAAGTCCGATATCGAATCCGGTAATGCCAAGCGGAGCAGCAGGGGTGACTGGTTTATAGCTGAGTGCAGCGCCAAATTCTTCACTTAATGCGCGGAAACCGCTTTGTCCTGCCGCAGTCCAGTCTGCCGGAGTTGATGAAAGTGTGGTCGTAGCAGCGATGCTCGATTGAGAAAACAAACCTAATACAGCCAAAAGCGCGAGTGATTTTTTCATTTGAAGTAGGTTCCTTTAAATAAATGGTTTTGTTTGTCTATTATCCACCGAACAACGAGTTTACAAAATCAACTTCGATTTGTTCCAGACAATCTGGACGGCAGTAAATCTTAATAGGCTTGGTCTTGTCAAGTTCATGGCGCGCGGTATGTTGCAATATGCCGACAGTCGACTTCATGAAATAGGGTTCCTGACAGGTGAGTCCTGATTCCATAATAATCGATCTGTTGACTTACCAAGGGATGAATACAGCGGTAAAAATGCACTAAATAGGTTCTATTGTTGAGGATAGAACAATAAGAGCTTGTAACCGGCCGGCTTGAGCTCGGCTGTATCAAGGTGAAGTTGAATGCTGATTTCACGGTTAGATGACAGACCCCGTTTTTCTTCCTCGCCAGCTTTTAAATACTCAACCGGAATAAATACACGGCGCGCCAATATCCGGTCTTGTATATCTGTCAAACTAAGCTCTATGTTTGGGTAAGCAAGAACATAATCAGCACGATTATGCAGTAGTGCGGTTAAATTGATGATAGTTGACTGTAGCGGGTCAGCGACCAAGTCAGAAGACTCGATGCTCATCAACTCAGCTCTCTGGGGTAAAGGAATAGTGCATTTTAATAGTTCACAACAGCTGAACAAAGCTGGTTTCAATCCCGGAAGTCGAGCCGCCAGATCAACCCGGAAAAAATAACTTGCTTGAGCTACGCCTACCAGAATCAATATAATCGAGCCAACAATCCACAGCCAAAGGCGTTGTCTGGGTGCCGGAGGATTTATCTCGGTATGCGCTGCTTCATCGGTTGCTTCAATTTGCTGGAACAAAGTCTCTAATTCTTCTGCGCCCGTAACTACCGGCAAGGGGCTATGATCCTCAGTGTGTGTGACTTCCGGAATATTGTCCAATTGCAGGATTTCATTTTCCGGTTGAGCAATCGGAAGTTTGAGCTGCGGGCTGGGTTCATCATCTTGCAAATGTTCGGTGGCATTAAATATCGCGCTACAGAGTCCGCACCGGACAATCCCGTTATGCGCAGTCAGTTGCTCAGTGGTTACCTTAAATCGTGTATAGCAACCCGGGCATTGTGTGGTTGAAGCACTCATTTTTTTACACCTGAGAGACACACCCAGCCATCTTCAATTTCGACTGGTCCCATTTCAAACCATTGCGCATAGATGCGAATAACGTCATTAGCTTGTTCACTTAACACACCAGATAGCACAATCCGCCCGCCTGATTTGGCAGTACTAGCCAAGAGAGGCGCCAATGCGCGTAGTGGATTGGTGAGTATGTTGGCAACAACGACATCATATTGGGATAAAGTCACATTATCAGGTAAATAAAAATCGGCACTAACGTGATTCGCGCTTGCATTGTCGCGACTGGACAGGACAGCTTGCGGGTCCAAGTCTACGCCGACCGCGCTGTGTGCACCTATTTTCATCGCAGCAATGGCGAGTATGCCAGAGCCGCAACCGTAATCCAGAACAGTTTCACCCTTATCCAGGTTATTGTCTAACCAGCGTAGGCAGAGGCGCGTCGTGGGATGGCTGCCAGTACCGAAAGCAAGCCCGGGGTCTAAGGCGATATTAATAGCTGCCGGATCTGTTGGGGTGTGCCAAGTGGGTACGATCCATAATCGTTGTGAGATACCAATCGGATCGAACTGAGCTTGAGTAAGACGTACCCAATCACTTTCTTCAAGTGTTTCTATTTTATAAGCAGGGATAGGCGATATGCCCAGGCTGGCACAAGAAATTTGCAGAATCTGCGCAACTGACGCGCTGTTTTCAAATAGTGCGTTCACAAGGTTGTGCTGCCATACCGTGGAAACCGGTTCACCCGGTTCGCCAAAAATAGCTTGTTCATCCGGTGTGTCTGCATCGGCATCCAGCATATCAACCGATAAGGCGCCTTGCTCCAGCAACAACTCACTCAATGCTTCAGCGTAGCTTGCATCCGCATGAATAGACAGCGTCAGCCAAGACACGTTTACTTGCCCTTTGTTCTTTCCGCCAGTTTATGTTCCAGATAATGGATATTCGTTCCGCCCCGCACAAATGCGGCATCCTGCATCAGCTCTTGATGCAGCGGAATGTTGGTGTTGATGCCTTCCACCACCGTTTCAGAAAGGGCAGTACGCATACGCGCAATAGCTTGATCCCGGGTGTCACCATAAGCAATGATTTTGCCGATCATCGAGTCGTAATGGGGAGGAATAAAATAATTGGCATAAACGTGAGAATCCACGCGAATACCCGGACCACCCGGGACATGCCAAGTAGTGATTCGCCCCGGTGAAGGCACGAAGGTATAAGGGTGCTCGGCATTGATCCGACATTCAACAGCATGCCCTTTCAGCACGATATCCTTTTGGCGGAACGGCAGTTTTTCTCCTGCGGCGATGCGAATTTGTTGTTGAACAATATCTACCCCAGTGATCATTTCCGTCACAGGGTGTTCGACCTGCACGCGAGTATTCATCTCGATAAAGTAAAACTCGTTATTCTCGTAAAGGAACTCAAAGGTGCCCGCGCCGCGATAGCCAATTTTGCGACAGGCCTCGGCGCAACGTTCGCCGATCTTGTCGCGCAATTTCGGATTAAGCAACGGAGCCGGTGCTTCTTCGATTATTTTTTGATGGCGGCGCTGCATGGAGCAATCGCGTTCACCCAGGAAAACTGCATTTCCATGTTGGTCGGCCAATATCTGGATTTCGATGTGGCGCGGGTTCTCCAAAAACTTTTCCATGTACACCATGGGATTGTTGAAAGCCGCTTGAGCTTCGGTCTTGGTCATGGTTACTGCGTTGAGCAACGCAGCTTCGGTATGTACCACGCGCATGCCGCGCCCGCCACCACCGCCAGCGGCTTTAATGATGACCGGATAGCCGATAAATTTCGCAATACGCATGATCTCTTTCGGATCATCGGGAAGCGCCCCGTCAACGCCGGGTACGCAGGGTACACCGGCTTTGTTCATCGCGTTTTTTGCGGAAACTTTATCTCCCATTAGGCGAATCGTTTCGGCGCGTGGTCCGATGAATACGAAACCGCTCTTCTCCACACGTTCAGCGAAATCTGCATTTTCGGACAAGAATCCATAACCCGGGTGAATGGCCTGTGCATCAGTTACTTCTGCAGCACTAATAATAGAAGGCACATGTAAATAACTTTGGCTGGAAGGTGCCGGGCCGATACAAACCGACTCGTCGGCTAATTTCACATATTTGGCTTCAGCGTCAGCTTCAGAGTGAACCGCGACGGTCTTGATGCCCATCTCTCGACATGCACGCTGGATACGCAGCGCAATTTCACCGCGATTGGCAATAAGGATTTTTTCAAACATAACTGGTGTCTCCGGCTTGGGTAATACTCGTGGTTTGCGTTCAAACATCGTTTAATAAACCTCGCAAAATTGAATTACTTGCGACTCCCTTAGCCGATAATGAACAGAGGCTGACCGAATTCCACTGCCTGACCGTTTTCTACCAGAATGGCTTTTACTACACCGCCTTTATCAGTTTCGATTTCATTAAGCAGCTTCATAGCTTCAATAATGCACAGAGTATCGCCGGCGTTGACCGATTGGCCAATATCTACAAACGATTTTGCGCCAGGTGAAGGCGCACGGTAAAAACTGCCGACCATAGGTGACTTGACGACATGACCTTCCGGTACTGCCGGCTCGACAGCTGCTATGGGAGCTGCGGGTGCAGCGGATTGGGGGGCTTGGGAAACAAAATGTTGCTGGGGTGCGGCAGAATAGAACTGCTGGCTTGGTGCAACGTTGCGCGATATACGCACATGCTCTTCACCTTCGGTCAGTTCCAACTCGGCAATGCCTGAGTTCTCCACCAATTCGATCAGTGTCTTTAGTTTGCGTAGATCCATTTTTAGCTCCTTACAGAATGTTGTTTTGCGAATTATTATAGTGTGAGTGTTTTTCCAGTTGCCCTTGGTTGTTTCGAAAATGCACTAATTTTGCCTCAATTGACGCTCCTTATGCTGGCAACTTGGTGTTAATTTCGTTCAACATGAAACAATCATATTATTTCATCTTTGTGTAATTCGAGCAGGTATAAATTGCAACCATGGAGTACACGAAGGTTTTTCACAAGCGCAGTTTGCCGCAAAATGGGGACGTTTGTCTACCTTTTCGAAGGAAATGCTAGATTAGACTGTAATAATTTATAAGCCAACATGTTGCAAAGAATTCAAAAATTCGGTTACGTCTTGGTAACCGGTCACGCGTAAATCGGCGAGTTCTTTGCCTTGCGCGCCAAAGAACAAAGTGGCGGGAGGTCCAAAAAGTTGGAATTTTTGGAGTAAGGTTTTGTCCTCGGTATCATTAGATGTAACATCCGCTTGCAACAAGACAGCGTTTTTCAACTTGGCTTGAACAGTTCCATCGCTAAAGGTTAAGCGGTCCATCTCTTTGCATGATACGCACCAGTCAGCATAAAAATCCAGCATCACGATTTTCCCTTGGGCTTGAGCTATACGTGCATCCAGTTCAGACAAATTTTTGATGCGGGCAAAATTAGGTTTAGCTGGAGCGTCGGCAGAAGAATGAACGATATTGCCTAGCGGGCGCAAAATATCTCGCGCGCCAGACAATGCTCCTATAAGGTAGGCTGCACCTAATAGGAGGCAGAGAATGCCGAGTCCTTTACCAAATCTAGCCCAGCCATGCACATTATGAGGAAGAGGATCAAGTGCATGCAAGTATATTGCGGAAAAAATCAACAAGGCAGCCCAGAATAGCATTTGCACGGTGACCGGAATGACCGGAGATAAAATCCATATGGCCATTGCCAGCATTAATACGCCAAAGAAGCGTTTTACGGCTTCCATCCATGGACCGGTTTTGGGTAGCAATGCGCCCGCCGAACTGCCTATGAGCATTAGTGGAGCACCCATGCCCAGAGCTAAAAAGAAGAGTGCTGTTCCGCCTAAAACGGCATCATGAGTTTTGCTTATATATAAGAGTGCGCCAGCCAAAGGTGCTGCGACACAGGGCCCTACGATAATGGCAGATAAAGCGCCCATTACGAAAACGCCGGATATATGACCACCGTGAAGCTTATTGCTGGTGTTGGAAAGTCTGCTTTGCAGTGCGGTAGGCAACTGCAATTCGTATATTCCAAACATTGAGAGGGATAGCACGACGAAAATCGCGGCAAAGCTACCAAGCACCCACGGCGTTTGCAGTGCATTGGAAAGCAGGTTGCCTGAATATCCGGCAGCCACACCGGCAAGCGCGTAGGTGATCGCCATGCCTAGAACATAAGCCAGTGACAAGATGAAAGCGTGAGTGTGCGTTATTTTGTGACCACGCCCAACGATGATGCCTGATAGGATGGGCACCATTGGGAATACGCAGGGTGTAAGTGAAAGCAATAAGCCGGCGCCAAAGAAAAACGAAACGATTAGCCAGAAGCTGCCGCCTTTAAAGAGTTTTGCGATTTGGGTGTTGTCGTTTTCAGGTTGATTTTTTAATTCTGCGTTGGCTAAATCTGGAGAAGGACTGGCGCTGAGTGTCTGCACAAATTCAATATTGAACGTTTTCTCGATGGGCGGGTAGCACAACCCTTTGTCACTGCACCCTTGATAGCTTGCGTTTAAGGTCAAAGGCTTTGCTACGTCCACCTTGTCCAGAATGATCTGAGCTTGAAAAGACTGGTGAAACACCTCGAGTGTGCCAAAGTTTGGATCCTCTTTGGGTTCTCCCTTGGGCAGATCAACTCTAGCAATATTGAATTTTTCATTGGCAACAGTGAAACTAATTTTGTTGCGATACAAATAATAGTCCGGAGTTACCTTGAAACTGGCTAGCAGGGTGTGCTGGTCAATAGCATGTACTTCCAACATAAATGCCTTATCAGCAGGTAAGAAGCTCGGTTTCTTGCTACCGAATGACAAGAGGTCGGCCTGAGACAAAGGCGTAAAGCACAGAAACAAAAAAATTAAAAACAGTCGACGCATTATATTTTTTCCTTGCTTGAGTTTCTTGATTGACCCAGTTCAAATAATCGGGCAAGCCGGTGTTTATTGGTAACGCGCGCGCGCAGCGACACCTTCTGAGACCAAGACTTCGGCAATTCGTTCCGCGGCAACTCGATCCGGCAGGTTGTTGATTACAAGCTGCACTTCCTGCTCACTCATTTTATCCCCGTCCGTGCACACTTTATACCGAGTTGTAGTAACTCATCCCAAACATCGCCGTGACGCAAACCCTTTATAAGTTTGTCGATCAGTGCGGCTTTACGCAACGCCCGCTCGGCAAATGCAGGCGAGAAGCGACGAACAGCTCGTTCAACCAATTTTTGTCGTATCCCCCATACTCGGGCATCACGCAGGGCATTGGCGAGATTGCCACTGTGTTGAATAGCTCGCGAAACTTTAGCTAACGTGCGAATATCTTCTGCAATGGTCCACAAAATTAATACGGTGGCTGTACCTTCTGCGCGCAAACCGTCAAGAATGCGCGCATAACGCTCGGCGTCTCCAGATAGCATGGCTTCAGATAATTTATATACATCAAAGCGAGCCACATCCATGACCGCGTCTTTAACTTGTTCAAAAGAAAGCGGTCCTTCCGGAAAAAGTAAGGCGAGTTTTTGAATTTCTTGAAATGCAGCAAGCAAATTGCCTTCAACGCGTTGAGCCAAAAATGCCAAGGTGTCCTCATCGGCAGTCTGTCCTTGCCTTTTTAACCTTGCAGCAAGCCACATTGGCAAAGCTGCAAGTGGCACTTCATTTGCGTTGACCACGATTCCGTGTTGTTCCAGCGTGCTAAACCATTTACTTTTCAGCGTAGCACTGTCAAGTTGCGGTAATGAAATGATACTCAATGTATCCGGATTGAGATTTTCGCAATGTTCTTGTAATGCCTGTGCTCCATCAATTCCAGGCTTGCCGGAGGGAATACGCAGATCGATTATTTTACGGGTTGCGAATAGTGACATGCTCTGAGCGCTATTGCGTAATTCGGCCCATTTGAAATGTTGCTCCGCAATAATGACTTCACGTTCGCTGTAGCCTGCTTCACGCGCTGCAACACGAATCGCATCAGCAGCTTCGATGGCAAGCAGCAATGCCTCGCCATGAACGACATAGAGCGAGCCCAAACCCTTGGCAAGCTGTCGTGGCAGATCTTCGCTGTCGATACGCATGTAGTAATTTACTCGCTTTGATCTTTTGGTGGCTTGGCGCGACTCAGTCGCCGTAAAACCTGTGCTACAGCATCAGAGCGCATATCCTTATACAGCAACGCCTGTTCCTGTTCTTTGGCAAGAACTTGTGAGTCGTCATAAGCCATTGTGCGATTGAGAGACACTTCGGACGAGGGTAACCAATAGACTAATTGGTTGTCGTAGGCACTCATCGTTACCCGATAGCGCAAATCGTATTCGAGGACCTTACCTGCGGCAGACAAAGAAAGAATCTGTTTGTCCGTCGTTTCTGAAATAATATCCAGAATGATCGTGGCCTGTTCGGCTGATTCGCTCAGTGCGACCTTATTGAGGAGAAGTGCTTTGCGCAAGTCAGTTACAAACGGTGTTTCTCCTGCCGTTCTCAGGTAAACACTTTGAAAGGCAAGTTTCACCTCCATGTTGTTATGCCCGCGCAAGTGGTAGCCGCAGCAAGTGAGCAAAAAGGCAACAGCGAGCAAGAGAAGACGCATCAAATTTTGCATTTTTATACTACTACGTTAACGAGTCGGCCTGGCACGACGATGATTTTTTTTGCTGTTGCGCCTGCGAGCTGTCTTTGTACAGATTCGTGCGAGAGCACCAACAGTTCAATAGAAGCTTTGTCAGAATCTTTTGCCACGAGCAGACTACCGCGTAATTTTCCGTTTACCTGAATCATCATTTCGATCTCTTCCTGAGCCAAGGCTGATTCATCCACTTCAGGCCATGATGCCTCAAGGATATCATCGCCAAATCCAAGTTCTTTCCACAAAGTCTGAGCAATGTGCGGCGTGATGGGAGAAAGCAGGCGTAACAGTATCGAAACTCCTTCTCTTAGCACTACTCGATCTGCGCTACCCTTGGCTTTTTCCAGGGCATTGAGTGTTTTCATCGTTGCGGAAACCACTGTATTGAACTGAAAGCGTGAGTAATCAAAATTGGCTTGTTTTAGTGCAAGATGAGTTTCACGACGCAAGGTTTGATCATCGGTAGACAAGTTGCTGAAACTACCGGATGCTGTGCCGATGTCTCCCAACTCAACAGACAAATTCCACACACGGCGCAGGAAACGGAAGGCGCCTTCGACTCCCGCATCCGACCATTCCAATTGCTGGTCAGGCGGGGCCGCAAACATAATAAACAAACGTGCAGTGTCCGCACCGTAGGCATCAATAATGGATTGAGGATCAACGCCGTTGTTTTTCGACTTCGACATTTTTTCAGTACCGCCGATGACAACGGGTTTACCATCAGACTTCAACTTGGCACCGATAGGGCGCGCTTTGGTGTCGACTTCCAGTTCAACGTCAGCAGGATTGATCCACAATTTTTTGCCGTTTTCTGCTTCGCGGTAAAACGTCGGTGCGACCACCATCCCTTGCGTCAATAAGTTTTTGAATGGCTCGTTCAAGGGGTTAAATGTGCGCAGCGCCTCGGTCGTCCCCTCTCCTTCCGGGGGAGGGTTAGGGTGGGGGTGAGCACTTGGTGCACCTCCAAACAAACCCTCATCCCGCATCAATTTATGAAAAAATCGCGCATACAGCAAATGCAAAATCGCGTGTTCAATACCACCGATGTATTGATCCACCGGTAACCATTTTTTTGCCGCAGCTTGCTCTACTATTCCATTGGCATATTGGGGACTTGCGTAGCGAGCGTAATACCACGACGATTCCACGAATGTATCCATGGTATCGGTTTCACGCTTGGCTTTACCGCCGCACTTGGGGCAAGTGCATTCGTAAAATTCAGGCATCTTTCCCAAGGGCGAGCCCGCGCCATCAGGTACAACATCCTCTGGCAGTTTCACCGGCAGTTGATCGTCCGGCACGGGAACATCTCCGCATTTAGGGCAATGAATAATGGGAATCGGGCAACCCCAATAGCGCTGACGCGAAATACCCCAGTCGCGCAGGCGAAACTGCACTTTCTTTTCACCCAGACCTTTAGCGGCAAGATCTGTAGCGATGGCATCTACAGCCTCAGTGAGATTAAGTCCATCGTATTTGCCTGAGTTGACGCAAACGCCATTTTCTTTATCGGCATACCATTCTTTCCAAGCTGCATCGCTAAAGTTTTGTCCTTTTACGGCAATGGATTGCTTGACCGGCAAATTGTATTTCTTGGCAAAGCCAAAATCACGTTCGTCATGTGCAGGCACCGCCATCACCGCGCCCTCGCCGTAACCCATCAGCACATAATTGCCGACCCACACCGGTACTTGCTCGCCGGTGAGCGGATGGGAGACTTTGATACCCGTGTCCATGCCCTTCTTTTCCATGGTGGCAATGTCCGCTTCGGCCACGCCGCCATGTTTACATTCTTCGACGAAGGCGGCGAGGGCCGGATTCTTCTTGGCAGCATAAGTTGCCAGCGGATGTTCAGCTGCCACGGCGACAAAGGTGACGCCCATGATGGTGTCTGCACGGGTGGTGTACACCCACAGTTTTTCTTGTCTGCCATCCAGTTCATATGGAAACGCAAAACGCACGCCAAAACTCTTGCCTATCCAATTGGCTTGCATCGTCTTCACCTGTTCCGGCCAGCCGGGTAAGGTATCCAAGCCATGCAACAATTCATCCGCATACTGAGTGATGCGAAAGAAGTACATTGGAATTTCGCGCTTTTCCACCATTGCGCCAGAACGCCAACCGCGTCCGTCAATCACCTGCTCGTTAGCAAGTACGGTGTTATCCACCGGATCCCAGTTCACGATCGATGTTTTTTTATAGATCACGCCTTTTTGGAACAGACGGGTGAACAGCCATTGCTCCCAGCGGTAATACTCCGGCTTGCAAGTGGTTACTTCGCGCGACCAATCTACACCAAGACCGAGGGATTTTAACTGTCGCTTCATGTATTCGATATTGGAGTATGTCCAAGCCGCAGGAGGAACATTATTAGCCATCGCAGCATTTTCGGCGGGCAAACCAAACGCATCCCATCCCATCGGTTGCATCACGTTATAACCCTTCATATGATGATAGCGGCTCAGCACATCACCTATGGTGTAATTACGCACGTGTCCCATATGCAATTTGCCCGATGGATAGGGGAACATCGACAGGCAATAATATTTTGGCTTAGGGCTGTCTTCCCTGGCTTGGAAAGTTTGCCGGGTTTCCCATTGTTTTTGGGCTGCGGACTCGATATTTTTGGGAGAATAATTCTGTAGCATGTTTTTTGACTTCTATTCAAAATTTGACAAGGAACAAGCTGACATTATATCCGTCATTGAGTTTGCGATAGCAGGTAAGCATAGATGCGTTATTTATGATTTGCACCCATGTTTATGTTGAGAAATTGCACAAATTGCATTTTTACATCTAAACTATCGCTTTAGGCAGGTCAGCTTGCGCAATTTACAAATATACTTAGGGGATAAACATGGTAAAGAAAATAATTGCCGTAGTACTTGTTTTGGCGACTGGGGGAGCTTGGGTATATCTTGACTATCAAAACAAACAAGAACAATTAGCTGCCACGGAAATGCGCAAAGCAATAGATCAGATGCGCGCTCAAGCGCAGGCCCGCGAAGCAGCCAGGGCAAAATTCGAAGCGCAGATCAATGCTGAATTAACTTCCTGTAAGGCAACTGCGGCCAAAACAAAGGAGGATTTTATTGTGGCTCATCAACTGCCTGTACGCCACAAGCAAGGGCAATTTACTATTCCCAAAACGGCAACAGACGAAGCAGATAAAACTCTTGAAGCCGCAAATGCAGCCTGCCAAGCGACTTATGAAACCCATTTGAAAAACGGCTCATAAAGGGCATCTCTGATAGAATGCCCAGAAACTTATTTTTATAATCGATCAGGAGAGGATCAAAATGTCACGCCAACATCCCGTTATTGCAGTTACTGGCTCGTCCGGCGCTGGTACTACTACAGCAAAAAAAGCGTTTGAGGTTATATTCCGTCGCGAACAGATTAAAGCGGCTGTGATTGAAGGCGACAGCATGCACAGTCTGGATCGCATGGCGTTTCGAGTAGCAGCGGCTGAAGCCGCCAAGGCGGGTCACAACACATTCAGTCATTTCGGTCCTGAAGCCAACCATTTCGATAAGATAGAAGAAACTTTTAAAGTATATGGCGAGACCGGCATGTGCAAACGTCGTTATTACGTACACAGCGATGCTGAGGCAGCGGATCACAACAAGCATTTTGGTCTGACTGATTTGAAAGCGGGACTATTTACGCCCTGGGAAGACATAGAAGAAAATTCAGACCTGCTGTTCTATGAAGGTTTGCATGGCATGGTAAAGACTGACAAAGTAGATGCAGCACAGTATGTTGATCTGAAAATCGGTGTGGTGCCTGTAGTGAACCTTGAATGGATTCAAAAGATCCATCGCGATAAAGCTGAACGGGGTTATTCCGCTGAAGCAACTGTGGACACCATCCTGCGCCGTATGCCGGATTACATCAATTTTATTACCCCGCAATTTACGTGGACTGACATTAACTTTCAGCGAGTCGCAACAGTGGATACCTCCAACCCGTTTATCGCGAGGGACATTCCAACATCCGATGAAAGTTTTGTCGTGATTCGATTCCGCGTTCCCAAAGGAGTGGACTTCCCCTATCTTCTGGATATGATTGACGGTTCATTCATGTCTCGTGCCAACACCATCGTCGTTCCCGGTGGAAAGATGAGCTTTGCAATGGAAATAATTCTGGCTCCGATCATGCATGATCTGATTCAGAACAAGCGAAATCTGGATAGACGTGTTGCCTAAAGCCGGATTATCAATTAGACAGTGACCTTTTATTGTTGGAGGCCGATTTATCGGGCGATAGTTGTTTTAAAAATCGCTGGATAAATCGGCCTTCAACGGTTTGCTTTCCTAATGGTCAATTCGGGATAGACCAAACTAAGCCGGAGAAATTAGGTTTACTCTCCCTTTTTCGCTACCTTTTCTTTGGATGAGGGATGGCATAAAGTTCGTCATTAAGAATTAAGCGAAAAGTCGGATAAGGTGCTTCGTATCACGCTCGTTGTTTAGTCATCCTATGGGATAATTCGCCCATGAATCCTTCTCTTATTTCCGGCCTTAATTCCGAACAACGCGCCGCTGTCGAACTCCCTGCACAATCCGCACTGATCCTTGCCGGAGCGGGCAGCGGCAAGACCCGCGTACTAACAACTCGCATTGCCTATCTGATCAGCACGGATGCGGTGAGTCCGCACGGTATCCTTGCGGTGACATTTACCAACAAGGCGGCAAAGGAGATGGTGACGCGGCTGTCGTCGATGCTACCAATTAATACACGCGGAATGTGGATCGGTACTTTTCATGGCTTGTGCAATCGCATGTTGCGTGCACATTATCGCGAGGCGAATCTGCCGCAGACCTTTCAGATTCTCGACAGCGGCGACCAACTTTCAGCCATCAAGCGTTTGATGAAAGCCATGAACGTGGACGATGAAAAGTATCCGCCGCGCGAGATGCAAAATTTTATCAGTGGCAGCAAAGAACAAGGTCTGCGCGCACATGAGGTTGAAGCCTACGATCCCTATACGCGGCGAAAAGTGGAAGTATTCGCCGAATACGATGCGCAATGTCAGCGCGAAGGTGTAGTGGATTTTTCTGAATTACTTTTGCGTTGCTACGAATTGTTATCTCGCAACCAACAATTGCGCGAGCATTATCAGGAGCGCTTCAAACATATTCTGGTAGACGAATTTCAGGATACCAACCCGCTGCAATATCGCTGGTTGAAATTATTGGCCGGACGCAATAACGCACTTTTTGCTGTAGGGGATGACGACCAGTCTATTTACGCTTTTCGTGGTGCCAATGTGGGAAACATGCAAGAATTGTTGCGCGATTTTCACGTAGAGAATGTGATCAAGTTGGAACAAAATTACCGCTCGCACGGCAATATTCTGGATGCGGCCAACGCACTCATCAGTAATAACCGTAATCGCCTCGGCAAGAATTTGTGGACCTCAGAAAAGGGAGGAGAACAGTTGCGTGTTTACGAGGCTGCGACGGATGTTGACGAGGCCCGCTTTATAGTCGATGAGATTCAACAGCTCAATCTCGAAGGAGTGAAACTCACCGAGATAGCGTTGCTCTACCGTTCTAATGCGCAGTCGCGCGTATTGGAACATGCGTTGGTATCGGCAGGATTGTCGTATCGGGTGTATGGTGGCTTGCGATTTTTTGAACGACAGGAGATCAAGCACACCTTGGCATATCTGCGTCTGATGGAGAATACCGATGATGACAATGCACTACTGCGCATCATCAATTTCCCCACGCGCGGCATCGGTGCTCGTGGCATAGAGCAGTTGCAAGAATCGGCAAAGATCAACAACACTACCTTGTGGGATGCGGCAGCACGAGCTGGCGGCAAGGTCACTTCTTTTGTCGGATTGATCGAATCATTGCGCAGCGCCACCAAAGAACTGCCACTACCGGAGATCATGGAGCACGTGTTGCAACACAGTGGCTTGGTGGATCATTACAAAAATGAAACGGGTGCGAAAAAACGCGAAGCAGAGGAGCGACTTGAGAATCTGAATGAACTCATTAATTCGGCAACGTTGTTCGTGCATGAAAACGAGGACGACAGCCTGACCGCTTTTCTAACCCACGCTTCTTTGGAGTCCGGCGAGCATCAGGCGGGTGATAGTGAGGATGCATTACATTTGATGACAGTGCATGCAGCAAAGGGATTGGAATTTCATACTGTGTTTATTACCGGTCTGGAAGAAGGCCTGTTCCCGCACCAGAATAGCCAAAATGTGGATGGCGGAATGGACGAAGAACGACGCCTGATGTATGTGGCAATCACCCGAGCGCGGCGCAGGCTGTATCTCACTATTGCACAAAGCCGGATGTTGCACGGGCAAACCAGTTACAGTATTGCTTCGAGTTTTTTGCGCGAATTGCCGGAAGCGTTATTACATTGGCTCACGCCTAGAATCAGCGCGCGCAAGACGTTTGAGACAAGTAGCCATGAGACGAACAGCTACGTTAAAGCCTTTGCCGCATCGCCGATAACAAAGCCGCAATCTGCACCAGACGCAATTTGGCGAATTGGCCAGCACGTGTTTCACCAAAAGTTCGGGGAAGGCGTGGTCACAGATTCAGAAGGAGGCGGGAACGATGGACGAGTGCAGGTGAACTTCAAGCGCGCAGGTAGCAAGTGGTTGGTGATTGAATACGCAAAGCTAACGACGATTTGACTTTGCCTGAAATCGGTATTTTATTGAAGTACCGTTGTCGAGACAGATGAAATGTCGCTTTTCCAGAATGCGAGCTCAACTCTTTTTAATAAGTGCCTCAAATTCTTCAATCGGGACTGGTTTGCTAAACAGGTAACCCTGGTAATGAGTGCAGCCCTTATTCAGCAGCAGATGTCGTTGTTCTTCCGTTTCTACACCTTCTGCTATAACACTCAAGTTCAAGCTCTGTGCCATAGCAATAATCGTTCGAACAATAGCTCTATCATTATTGTCGAAAACAATATCACGCACAAATGATTGGTCAATTTTGAGCTGACTGAGCGGTAATTTTTTTAAGTATTGCAACGATGAATAGCCGGTGCCGAAATCATCAAGTGAAAATTCTATGCCAATATCTCTTAAAGACCACATCGTACTTATTATGGCATCTATGTCATCTAGCAACATACTTTCAGTGAGCTCAAGTTTGAGTAGTCCCGGATTGATCTCGTAGTGCTCTACGGCAGCTTTTACCTGCTCAATAAAGTCGGCATGGTGTAATTGTTTTGCACTCACGTTAACCGACACAACGAGATTTCTGAATTGTTCATCCTGTTGCCAAGCCTTGATTTGTGCACAAGTGGTTTCGAGTACCCACCAGCCAATGGAATAAATCAAACCCACCTCTTCAGCCATGGGAATGAACTCTGCGGGTGATATCTGCCCCAGATCAGGGTGTATCCATCGAATCAATACTTCGGCTCCCAATGGACGCAGTTCGCTATCAACCTGAAGTTGGTAATGCAATTTGAATTGATTTTGCGAAAGAGCTTTACGTAACTCATTTTCGCGTATTGAACGGTTGTTGATGGCATCCTGCATCTTCGGATCAAAAAATACCAGTGTGTTGCGTCCTGCTTTCTTGGCTTGATACATGGCGATATCAGCTTGCTTAAGCAAATCTTCTATTGTCAGCAAATTGTCGACAAATAAAGTTACGCCGATACTTGGCGTATTTTGATAGGCATGTGAGTTCAGCTGGTAAGTTTGACCAAGTGCTTCCAATATCTTTCTGCCAACAGCCGCAGTTTGCTTCGCGGCTTCAGATTGCTCATTACTTAAACATTCCAGCATCACCACAAATTCATCACCACCTAATCGTGCTACCGAATCTCCTTCGCGCACACATGAATTCAGTCGATGAGCTACCTCTTGCAGTAATAGGTCACCAATGTTGTGCCCCATCGTGTCATTCAGTGTTTTGAAATCATCCAGATCAATAAATAGCAAGGCCCCCGTTAAGCCGTTACGTGATGCTGATGCCAACGCTTGCTTTACCCTATCTGCTAATAGTCGCCGATTCGGCAAACGAGTTAGCTGGTCGTAAAATGCCAAGTACTTGATTTCGTCTTCAGTCGCTTTGATTTGGGTGATGTCCTCGTGAGTTGAAGCCATAACCCGTCCGTACTGCGGGTGATTGAAGGCTGACACGGTGGCATGGCACCAAAAAGTCGATCTATCGCTTCTGATATTTAGTATCTCTCCTGCCCACCGCCCCGTCTTCTCAACCGAGCTCAAGATCTCTTGCACACGCGAGTCGGGGTTCGTTTCCTGCGAAGCATTCAATATGCTTACATGCTTGCCAATAAGCACTCCCGGCTCATAGCCGAAGAGGCTGTCAAATTTTGGATTGGTAAACAGGATCTTTCCATCACTTGCACGAACTAAATTAATTCCTTCTCCAAGGCTTTTCAAAATATCGCTATGGAAACGTAATAAAATTTCAGCAGATTTGCGTTCAGTAATATCTAATGCCACCCCTCGTACGCCAATAGTTGCATTGTGAGCATCTTTTACTGCTTCGCCACGAGCCAGCATCCACCCGTGGCTACCATCAGGCTTTACCATCTCCAATTCCAACTCATAGGGAACGCCCGATTCTGCTGTTCGTGCAATTGAAGAACTTAAGAGATCCCAGCTCTCAGGAGTAAACAACTTAGCGCTCTCGTTATAATCGGGCGGTGTTGATGACTCGGGATTCAGGCCCTGCATGCGATAAAGTTGTTCCGACCAATAAACATGATTGGTTGCAAAGTCTACTTGCCAACTACCGACTTGGGCGATACGCTGGGCGTCTTGCAACATTAGCTGGTTTTGTAGCAGCAGACTCTCGGTCTGTTTGCGCTCGGTGATGTCGATGTTGGTGCCCACCATCCGGAGGGGCTTTCGATTCTCGTCAAAGAACGTCTGCGAGTTCGACTTTACGTAATGGATAGAGCCGTCCGGCCAGATGACGCGAAATTCGGGCGCATATTCGCGCTCACCGCGTAGAGCCGCCTGAAGATCATTGTCAACCCGGCTCTGGTCGTCTGGATGGAGATGTGCGCTCCACTGCGTGACGCCGCCAGTGAAACCTCCCTTAGGGATGCCGTAGATCTCACAGATAGTGTCATCCCAGATCTGAACGTTATCGACGACGTTCCAATCCCAGATGCCGATATGCCCGGCGCGGGCGGCAATCTGGAGCCTTGTCAAGAATTCTTGCGCCGCCTGCTGCGACTTTACTCTTTCACTGCTTTGCGCAATAAGCTCGCGGTTCTTCTGCTCTAATTCCCTAATGAGTTTTGAAACCTCCTCCTCGGTCTGCTTGCGTTCGGATACTTCGATGCAAAAACCGACAAGATTGCAAGGTTCTCCCGAGTCGTCGTACATGAGATCACCATGACCGGCAATCCAGCGTGTGCTACCACCGGAGTGCACTACGCGGTACTCTTGAAAGAGCGGCTTGCGATCTCGGATTGCCTCTGCTACTTGCATTTCTGCTTGTTTTAGATCCTCAGGATGCAATGCGGCCTGCCAAGTCTCGTAGCTAGCTTTAACGTTGGACGGGTCAAGTCCGAACAAACGAAAGAACTCATTCGACCATTTGGTCTCTCCGGTTTTAAAGTTCCAGCTATAGGCTCCAGCCTTGGCTGCTCGCTCGGCGAGTTTTATATTTTCATTCGCCATGCGTAATTCTTCTTCGCTTTCGACCAGCATTTTTTCTGCATCCCTGCGCGCTAAATCAAGCCGGGCAAGATTCTTTTGTGACACTTCAAGCCAGCCCATTACGCTTTGCTCTGATCCTTTTAGAACGGGCAACGGGAAAGAAAAATCTCCACCACCGATACGAGCAATATAATGTTGCAAGTCTGCGAGTTTACATCCTAGTATTGCATAAAGTGTCCGATAAGAATTCCTCAGCAAATAAACCAAAATAATGGCAAATACAATGAGCACATAGCGGAGCATTAAAGCAAACTGTTCTGAATTTCTAATCGCCTCCTTTGTACGCTCCCCCATCATCAGATAGAAATCGTTGATGGGGAGCATGATGTCAGCCTTGGCATGATGGTAGTATGAATCTTGCAACATCAGGATTGCTTTAAGATAGGTGGAATCAGAGATTGGTTTTTTGGATTCAATCAATGCCATTGCAGCGAATTCACGGGTAGTCAATTTATCTGAGTTATTTTTGGCTTTTTCCAAGGCCGCGAATTCTGCATCACTGAACTCAGCCTGCCGCATTAACTCAAGCAAAGCAACAGCCTGCCCATTAGGGCGTGGTCTCTTGTCATCATCAAGTACTAAATCCCAGTAAATTCTGTCACTTTGGACTGGGCGCGGTTTCTTGCCTTCGCGTATATCAAGAATTTCTTGATAGTGCTGCTTGTAGATTGGATTGCCCGTTGACACATAAGCACGCACCATGCGGGTGAGGTCGTCGGAAGACTGCCGTAATTCATCAGCCAGTAAATATGACTGATAGCGCAAATCATTGGCACGGTCTATTGCTTTCTCCGAGTTTACATATAAAGCAAAGAAAAGGACAAATATAACAAAAACGACAACCAATAACACTATGCTGGTAGTGAATTTGCGTAACTGGGTTTCGGGGGTGACCGTTACCATAGGTAGTTAATCAATATCTGCAAAATTAGAAGTAATGAAAACTTTCAAGAGATAATAATTAGTTGTATTTTGCTTATAATGATAAGACTACTACTCGATTTTAACTTTAACAAGGTGTAATTCTGGTTTTGGCACGTCGTGACTTACCGAACAGCAAAATTGACTGCCACAAAGAGATCCTCGCGAAATTACCCTGTGTCCGACCAGAGACTGTTTACCCGTGCAAACAGTCCGCAAAATCCGCTGAGGTATCTTCCAAGTGAATATAGCCTCCCCAATGGCTGACTCATTTTCAAACTGCCCATCTGCCGTATCAAGTCAGTCTGAAATGACTTCAATGATCCGTCCAGCGACAAAAGGAAGTCGATGATAAATTTAACCACCACCTCGTTGCATATAAAAATCCATGCGTTTCAACATTTCTTTTCGCTCGACGATACTTCCTGCCGTGAAGTCGATGCGAATATGGAGTGTTGGCAGACGTATTAAAGCAATCTCGCGATCAGGCATTGGGGTCAGTAATATATTCATGGCGGCGGCGCCATGGTTCACTACGAAAGACAAGGGGCCTCCACTTGCCCTTTCAGAAAATGCATTGTGTAGATCTTGGGAAAATACTTTGAGCGTGGTACTCATTTCGCGTTCGATCGATTCGAGTTTTTCTTCTGCCAAGTTTAGCCGCCTGCTATAGGTGGCCAAATTGCCAGTTGATCACTTTCAACCAGACAGCGGGAACTACGCTCAACAGGACTCAAATAAACACCGTTTACCAAAACCAGATGCACCAGTTTTTCCGGCAGGTGATTACGCTCAATGATGGCGGTCACAGTTTCGTTTTCCGCCACTTCGAGTTCCACCCGATTATTCAGACTACCGGATGGAAGATAGTCACTTAGGCTGGCGAATAATTTGAGAGTAATCCGCAAGGTTCAACGATGTAGCGCGGTGGGTTGCTGACTGCATGCGACATAGGCCTCGGGAAAACGTAACGGAGATTCTTTGAGTATCGATTTCCAACGACCCAGTTTAGTGCGATTTTGAATCAGCCCGCGCAAGACCCCAACATGCTGAGTCAGGCCAATTGAAGTAGCACCTATCAATACGTCACCATCAAATTGCAGACTCAGATAACGGAAACGATCTTTCTCCAAATGTTCCACGCCGTCCTTTTGTTCAGTTCCCCACCATTGTCCGAATGATGAAGAAATGAGTCCCAATGTTTCGAGTACATTGATCGCCAATACCCCCGGTAGAGTGGCATTCTGTCCTGCCATATTGAGCGCGGCAACCCTTGCCTGGTCTGCCGCATTCGGCTGAATGGCCGCGACTTGCGGTGTACCGGTAAACATATCGGGAGCCTCGGCAACATCACCCGCTGCATAAATATCAGGAGAGGATGAACGCATGTGAACATCTACTCGCACGCCTTTACCAATTTCGACTGCTGTACCTTTTAGAAAATCCGTATTGGGTGCTACTCCGGCAGCAACAATTAAAAGATCGCAGGGCAAGCTTTCACCTGTGCTTAGTTTGACCTGTAATGGCGAATCTTTACCGGTGGCAATGTGTTGCACTCCTGCTTCAGTGCGCACCGAAATGCCTTTTTGCTCTACCCATTTGCGAATCATCTTTCCTGCAGTGGGTGTCATCATACGCGGCACCATACGATCACCCATTTCCACCACGGTAAGTTTTACACCTCGCTCTGCCAATGCTTGCATGATGATACAGCCAATAAAGCCTGCGCCCAGTTGAACGACACGGCTGCCCTTTTTCGCCAGTGCAGCAATGGCACGGGCATCTTCAAGAGTCCAGCATGTTCGCACTTGAGGAAGTTCAATACCGGGAATTGCGGGGCGTACCGGATGTGATCCAGTCGCAATGAGCAGACGATCATAACTTTCTCTGCTGCCATCTTCAAATGAGACACTATGTTTTTCTGCATCCACCTCAACCACCCGACCAACTCGTTGGGTGATACCCAATTTGTCGAAATGTTTGGGTGTCTTGCGCAGGTACGTACCCGATTCGTCGATATTACCTTCAAGCAAATACGGGATTGCCATGCGTGAATAAGGTGGTTCTGATTCACTTCCCACTAAAAGAATCTGCCCCGACGGATCCGCACGGCGCAAAGTTTCGGCAGCTATGACACCAGCCGGGCCATTACCCAAGATAAGGTATTTCATGTGATTCCTCCCAATCATAAATACCTCGCCGCCCATCTGGGCGGCGAGTTCAAATCATGAAGTTCTAACAGAAAGTCAGATTCAGAGTCCCAAGCGTTTCAGCGTGTCGGCTTTCGGCACACCTTCAGCATTCCAGCCACGCAGATTGTAATACTCAGGCAACATCTTGGCCAAACCACTTACTAACCCCTTCGCCGGACCAGTCTTGGCTGCTTCAGTAGTAAGACGTGTTGGAAGGTTATCGTCAGCTTTGGTAAATCCGGCTGCGAGATTAAACTGCTTCTCCATATTCCAAATACGCTCGCCCACCAAATTGAGCTTGTCCATCGACCAATCACCTTCGCAGGCCGCCTGAATTTGAGGCTGAATATCGGCCAAGCCCCAAGCGAAACTGGTAAAAATGCATAAACCCGCCGCATCGAATACGCCGGTCGCATCCTGAAACGCCATAACCAAACCTGGCTTTCCTTCGGTTGCAATCGGGTCGGTTTTGATCGGAATACCCAACACTTCTGAAGCAACGGTATATGAGCGCAAATGGCAAGCACCGCGGTTTGACGTTGCGTAGGTGAGCCCCATGCCCTGAATACCACGCGGGTCGTAAGCCGGGAATTCTTGGCCCTTGACTGTCATTGACAGTTCGGGGTGTCCGAATTTTGTACACAGACGTTTGGAACCCTGGCCAATTTCTTTACCAAAACCTTCACCTTTTGCAGTCATCTCAACCATGGCCGCTAGGGCTTCAGCGGAGCCAAAAGGTGACTCGATGCCAATTTGAGCCTTGCTGAGCACGCCCTTTTCATACAACTCCATCACTGCACCAACGGTAGCTCCAAAAGAAATTGGATCCATACCGACTTCATTGCAAAGCAAGTTGGCATATTGCAGCGCTTCCAGATCTTTCACGCCATTTGCCGCACCAAGCGCCCATGCGGCTTCATATTCCAAGCCACCTGAGGCACCCCAGTATTCGGGTTTATTGACGACGGTAAAATGTTTTTGATCCATCTGTGAAATACGACCACAGGCGATCGTGCAGCCGAAGCAGGCCGCATTAGTAACCAAATGTGCTTTCCCATCTGAAGGACGTTTTTCGGCCATGGCTTCAGCGGAAATCTTGCCCGCAGACTCAAATTGAACATCTTGGCAGTTTCGCGTTGGTAGCGCGCCGACTTCGTTGATCACGTTCATCAGAACTTGGGTACCAAACTTAGGCAGACCCACTCCGGTGACGCCATTCTCTGCCAGAATCTTCTTTTTCTCGGTAGTAACTTTAAGAAATTCTGGAAAATCCTTTATTCCTGAAAATCCCTTCGTGCCTCTGATCGCGACCGCTTTCAGATTTTTGGAACCCATCACCGCACCCACACCGGAGCGTCCCGCAGCACGGTGCAGATCGTTCACCACGCAGGCGTAAAGAACTTTGTTTTCTCCGGCTTGACCGATCGATGAAACACGAATCTGCGGATCTTGATGTGCCGTCTTGATGGCTTCTTCAGTGTGCCATGTCGACTTGCCCCACAGATGGGAAGCATCCAGCAACTCAGCCTTGTCGTTTTCCAAAGACAGGTAAACTGGTTTAGGGGATTTACCTTCGAAAATAATCATGTCCCAACCGGCAAACTTCATCTCGGCTCCGAAATATCCGCCCGAATTCGAACAAGCAATAGCACCGGTCAGAGGACCTTTGGTAACAACTGTATAGCGACCACCCGTTGAAGCCATCGTGCCAGTGAGCGGCCCTGTCGACATGATCAATTTGTTTGCCGGTGACATCGGATCCACTTTTGGGTCGATCTCTTCTACTAAATACTTGCTGGCCAATCCTCTGGAGCCCAAGTAATCCATTGCCCATTTCATATTCAGCGGCTCGGGTGTACAGGTACCCGCAGTCAGGTTGACGCGTAAAATTTTTCTTGTCCATGCCATGATTGTTTTCTCCTCAAAGTACTGCAGCGTTAGCGCGATTAGCCCAAGATCTCATCCGGTCTAATCCTGTCCAGTCGGCGTCCACATAAGTAATGGCTCCGGTGGGGCAAGCTGATACACATTTCGGATCTCCACCGCAAAGGTCGCATTTCTGCACTTTGCCGACATCTGCCATGTAATTGATCGTGCCGAAAGGACAAGCGATTGTGCACACTTTACAGCCTACACAAGTGGACTCTTCAACCACCTTGGCCCCGGTGATCGCATCTAGCTTGATTGCATCAACCGGACAGGCCTGCATACACCAGGCTTCAGCGCATTGGGTGCATGTGTAAGGCACCTTGCGACCTTCGTGTTCGAAATTAAATACTTTGATTCGTGATTTGGATGGATTGATGGAACCTGTATGTTCATAAGAGCACGCCATCTCGCACTGCAAACACCCTGTACACTTTACTGGATCTAGATATAGACTTTTTTGCATCGCCCTGCCTCCCCTGCTGATTATTATTTCATCATAAATTTACCCGACTGCTTGCAAGAAATTAGAGCAAACCGTAATATGAAAGTCAAATCATATTTGA
>CAIRAO010000314.1 GCA_903876625.1 uncultured Gallionellaceae bacterium
AGCCACCGTGGCAGCAAGGAGGTGCGCATTATATAGATTGAAGACTTAAGGTCAAGCACTTTGTGAAAATAATTTTGCAGTGTTGTTGCAAACAGATGACACGTACAATGCTGCAAACTCTAGATTGGGCATAGTTAATGGCACTTGTTTTAGGAATCGAATCCTCCTGCGACGAAACCGGCGTGGCGCTGTATCACACTGAGCGCGGCCTGCTCGCGCATACGTTACATTCGCAAATCGCCATGCATAACGAATACGGCGGTGTAGTGCCCGAGCTTGCCTCACGTGACCATGTACGTTACACGCTACCGCTGATTCGAAAAGTTTTGATCATGGCGAACTGCGCACTTAGCGACATAGACACCATCGCCTTCACACAAGGACCGGGGCTCTCAGGTGCACTGTTAGTGGGGGCAAGTGTCGCCTGCTCACTCGCTTACGCGCTGGGCATCCCCGCCATCGCCATACACCATCTGGAAGGCCATCTGCTCTCGCCGCTTTTATCCGAACCAAAACCTGAGTTTCCTTTTGTCGCTTTATTGGTTTCAGGTGGCCACACCCAATTGATGCGTGTGGATGGTGTTGGCGAATACACTTTGCTGGGAGAAACATTAGATGACGCCGCCGGCGAAGCATTCGATAAAAGTGCGAAATTACTCGGCTTAGATTATCCAGGTGGTGCACTCCTATCCAAACTTGCGCAGAGTGGAGTCGCAGGACGCTTTAAATTACCGCGGCCAATGCTGCACAGCGGCGATCTGGAGTTCAGTTTTAGTGGATTAAAGACTGCTGTGTTATTAGCCGTTCAACAGAATTCACAAGATGAACAAACAAAAGCTGACATTGCCCACGCCGCACAAGCCGCCATTGTGGATGTATTGGTAAGCAAATCGTTATCCGCATTAAAAAAGACAGGTCTCAAACAACTTGTCATCGCCGGTGGTGTTGGCGCGAATCAGACGCTACGCGCACAACTTAGCCATGCCGCACAGGAATATAACTTCAAAGTGTTCTATCCAGATCTTGAATTTTGCACCGACAACGGCGCAATGATCGCTTTTGCCGGCGCAATGCGACTTAAATTGCAGCCCGCTCAAAAAGATTACCGCTTCAACGTCAAACCGCGCTGGGATTTACAGCGACTCAGTCATGCCGACTGAGCCTGTTTCTTCTTGCTCCCGATCTTGCTTTCCTTACCCGCCAGCAAGTTCTGAATATTGCTCTTGTGTCGCCAAATCAGCAGCAATGACATAATAAGCGTTGCCCATACCCATTCGTTTGGTAGGCCCCGAAAAATCGCAAAGATCGGCGCCGCCACTGCAGCCACCAAAGCAGAGAGCGAAGAGTAACGGAACACCACCGCCATAAATAGCCAAGTCGCAGCTACACTCAAACCCATCCATATATTCAGTGCAAGCAACACACCCAGCGCCGTCGCCACCCCTTTGCCGCCCTTGAATTTCAAGAACACCGGAAACAAGTGCCCTAGGAATACCGCCAGTGCAACGAGTGCAACGACTAACTGAGTATCTTGAGTAACAAAATGAATCGCCAGAAATACGGCCAGCCAGCCCTTCGCCGCATCGCCCAATAAAGTCAACGCTGCCGCTGCTTTCTTGCCGCTACGAAGCACATTCGTCGCGCCGGGATTTCCCGAACCATAGGTGCGCGGATCGGCAAGACCGAACGCCTTGCTCATCAACACCGCAAAAGAAACCGAGCCCAATAGATAGGCGAGAACAACAAAAACTAGGGTCATCATGTGGAATACCTTAAAATGCAATCGGCGGATTTTACTCGAATGCCACTATTACAACAAAATAGTACGCTTACCAATATGGATATCATCTTTCTACGCGAACTCAAGATCGACACACTTATCGGTGTTTACGAATGGGAAAAACGCGTCCCGCAAACTCTGCAGATCGACCTTGAGATCGCGCTACCCAGCAGTCTAGCCGGCCAGACCGATAACATCGACGACGCGCTCAACTACGCCGACATCGTTCGTGACATCCAGAAGACACTTGCCAGCCGTCATTACAACCTGCTCGAAGCACTAGCCGAAAGCATCGCTCAAATATTGATTGATGACTTCAAAGCTCCTTGGGTGAAAGTCAGTGTTGCGAAATTACAAGCGATACGTGGAAGCAAGATGGTGGGAATTTGTCTTGAGCGCGGGACAAAATAACATGAGAAAGATTTAGCGAGATTTTGAGCGATACGTGCGACTGAAACCTTTTCTGACCAATGCAATAAGCGCGTAGATTGAAACCCAAGGATCGATAAGATAGTTCCACAGATTATTCGATTCATACCAGTTGACACTCCATGCCAGTACCGCAAGCGAGATGCTCAAGGCAATGAGCGTGTATTGTTCAAACCAAGCGACCAACACAATCAGCAACAGGCCTATGATGAACCAAAGATTACCAAAGCCCAAGCGATAGGGATCAAAAGTTCCGATACCAAGTGCAAATGGGTACAGTAGAAGTGCAGCGATGACGATGAGCATCAGCAATTTTCCCCTTGCAGGAGGTCGGCTAGGACGAAGATTTGACCTATGATATAGCAACGTTTCTGCGCCCATATTGGCTCTTCCACCGCTAATTGGTCTCGGCAAAAGCAAAAACAACGCT
Organism: uncultured Gallionellaceae bacterium; assembly: GCA_903876625.1. Classification (GTDB taxonomy): domain Bacteria; phylum Pseudomonadota; class Gammaproteobacteria; order Burkholderiales; family Gallionellaceae; genus PALSA-1006. Next base: position 2,640 of record CAIRAO010000314.1, read on the forward strand.
AATAGAACCAAAGAAGTCAAACTAAAGTCCCCGGTGAAACCACGCACGAATTCTGCTGCTGATAAACCATCAAGAGGCATTCCAACCAAAATGAGCAGTCCGATAGCAAGCCCTATCTTTGCATGAATCTGCAATCGTGCGAGAAATCGCAAGCGAAAAGTAATTGTAATGATAGCAAGGGAAACTCCTGCTAAACCTGTGATGTCAGTGAAGGGCATCATGAGAAGACTTCTGAATTCGTTGATCCAACCATGCTTGATCGAACCAGAGGTGTTTGATGAATGTTCTGTTCCAGGTATAAAGGAGATGAAAATCGCCGTGTTGAGTCTGGATCAGATAGGGGTAGGAGAATTCGTAGCCACATTGGCCATTCGAGCAAACGGTGCGCTTGGCAGATTCAACATATTCTGCCAAATGTTGTTTCACTCCTGAATCACTTTGCTTCACAAGAGTCTGCGTAATATTCATAAAGTGCGCTTCGTCTAATTGAGTGTTTGATATGAGCTGATCTTCCAAGCGTTGCACTTCGTGCCACGTGTTGCCGCCATCAGCAGTTAGCATTAGCGAAAGAGCTTCGCGACCGTGCTCCAGTTCGTTCAACACTGCAAGAATTCGTCCATCTGGCAACACCACCCCAGTCACCGCAGAATCAGGATTTCGCAAAGTCGACTTTTCCGGATTTGACCAATGCCGACCCGCATCTTTAGTTGTTACAGTCACAACGCGGTGCGGCTCCGCAGCACCGGCATAGCGCATTAACACAGTAGTTTTTTGTGTACCTTCTATCAACACCACAGGTTGTAAAGTACCCTGCCCGCCTGCTGCCAAACGCTGCAAATCCAGCACCAAGCCGTTTTTATCAATCCTCAATATCTCGCCGAATTTGCTGATGAACTCGTGATACACAGGCAAACCCATGCTGCCATCACTATATAAAAATGGCGTTCCTTTTACCAAAGTACTGATGTTGATGAATGGTGAGGTTACCAAGCGGCGCGGTTCACTCCAAGTTGCGCCTTCATCATTAGACGTAATCGTAGTAATTGAACTTCCCGCCCAACCACCAAGCGAAACGGTAACGTAATACATACGCAAGGTGCCATCTGCGGCGCGCCCCACCACCGGATTGCCAAGCTTGGAGACATAGCGATGCAATGCGCTTTGTGTTCGCTCTCGTGTCATCAAGACTTCTTCTGTGCCCCATTGCGACTTGGTCGGGTCAAAAACCGCGGTGTGAATTGCGACGTCTTTAGCTCCCTCACGGCTACCCGAAAACCAGAACGCACGTATGCGCCCATCTTTCAATTCGACGGAAGAAGCTGCATGTACTTGGGTGAATAATTTGGAGGAAGCGAAGTGGCTTTCAAAACGGGGCGGTGAAGAAGAGTCAGCAGCTATTCCAGATTTCTGAAAATTTGAAGGCGAAGGGAAATGAGCCGCTTTATAAAAAGCGGCCCCGAAGGCGATCAAAATGGTCAGCAACATCAGGCTACGATGCAATGTGAGTTTGCTCGACATCATCAGCGGCATCCTTCCACTAACGGCTGCACCGTCACTGCGTCTGGCGCTTCTATCAACAGCTCTTTAACAAATAAAAGTTGGAACGCTTCGCCCATAAATATGCGCCTGATTTCTTCCGAACTATGTCGGCTGCGAATCTCCAGTCTTTGTCCGATAATTTTGCAGCCATCACATTTTTCTTTTAGAGGCATTTGCACCGCAAACAAATTATAACGGGTTGATAACTCGCCCACATTCAAAACCTGGTCGGATAAATAGCCATGAACCTTTGCTCCCGGCAAAAGGAAGCGATAGCCCTCGTCAACTGCTCTAAAATTACAGGGTGTCCACACGTCTTTTCCGACGGAATAGCGTTGTGCTTCCACACTAAAATTTCCTGCAACGCCATCGAGTGGCCGCAAAAAAGCAGCCAGCGTCAACATCACTAAGAGCACGACAACATTGACCAATGCTCTAGTGTACCGCGCCCAAAATATTGCAACCAATGTAAGCGTGAGCGCAACGAATACCAGTAACCAACAACCCGACGAATATAATTCCCCATCCGGTGTCTCATTCTGCAAACGCCAAGACAAAAATGTCAGCAGCGCAAGCACCAAACCAGAAAATATTAGGCTCGCAACAAAAAAACCACGACTGATACGTTGCCAATTTAATGCACACAGTACCGCCAAACCCGGCATTCCTTCAAGTAAATAACGAGCAGTTCGCTGGCTTGGCAAGGTAAAGACAACAAGCAACACAATCAACCAAATCCACAGCATTTTTTCAGCTTCACCAAGTACCTTAAGACGACGATAAGCAATCCAGAAAACAGCGATCACCGGAAAAGCCAGCAACCCTGCATTCATCGGGTAGCCAACCAGCAACGCCCACAAACTACTGCCGCCCCACAACAAATTGGCGAAATAGCCGCCACTATTCGGGTCGAATTTAGCTGCATTCTCACCGATCACAAATTCACGCCAGACCGCTTGAGGGTCGGGATCGAACGCAAACCACAGCCCGAACATTGCCAGCGAAAGTACACCGATGATGATGACCTTCCAAGCATCTTTATGCAGGAACGCCTTCCAGCGATAATCCCGCTGATGTAAATACCACCACGCGAGCGCAAGTCCTACCGGCACCACTAAAGCAAAAGATTTATACAGCAGACCGATGCCGACTTGGAACCCCAGAAGCAGTGGAATGCTGATGCGAGAATCAAAGGCAAAAGAGCGCCAATACAACAATGTGAAAAAGGGCAGGAAGAACCAAAACACTTCGGCAGGATTAATTAAAAACGGACGGCCATATCGATAAGTACTGAAGAAGGCGAGGTAGGTCAGTACTGCGACAATTCCAGTTTCAGTGGGTGTCGAATTGCTTTCAACCTTTTGCCCCTGTGCCAGCTTGTTCGCCAAGAAAAAAACCAGCAGTGCGGTTAGCAAGGTGTAGATTACACTTGGGTAGCGCAGATTCCACAGCGACCACGCTTGCCCCCAATGGGTCGAAATAATACCCTGCCAAAATAACAATGGCGGCTTGGTGTTACGCATTTCGTTAAACTGCGATTGCAATGGCAACAGATGTCCGCTTTCGGCTGTAATGCGAGCGATGTGCGCGTAAACAAATTCATCCCCATTCTTGGGAATGTGCTGACTATCCAGACCGTAGAAATAAGTGAATATTGCCAACAAAATGGCGATGAGGTAGCCAATAAAAGGTGAGGGAATTACCTTACGCAGCATCGTCTGAAGATTTGTTGCGCGTCTTCGAGGAGGACAATAGCTTCACCCGACCAAATGTCCAAATATCGTTTAATATGAAATTGAGGACACTGGTGAATATGATCGCAATAAAGTTAGCGATGAGGTAATAGACGTGAGGCGCCATCAAATTGGTAAACAATATTTGCAGTGCAATACTGAGTCCGCAGGACAGTGTGTATTGTCCAAATTGCACCGGCCATGGACGATCATAGTGGTGTTTGCGATCGGCCCAAGTCCACAAACGATTCCAGAAGAAATTGTTCAGCGTGGCAAAGTAGATCGCCATTCCGAGCGACATATTGAGACCCCACCAATTTACTTCACCCGGAACATGCGATACATGAAATATATATTCCTGGGCAATATACAACACTCCCTGATTGATCACGATACCGGAAACACCAACGGTGCCGAATTTCAAAAACCGCAGCGAAAATATTCTGCGCAACAGAGATGCAAATTTTATCCGTAAGTTGAAGCCTGATCTCATTCGTTATGCCCTGCGGTCAACAATTCACGCGCTTTGCCGAAAACTTGTTCCGGCGTGATTTGCTTCAAACATTGATTATCGCCATCACATGGTGAGTTGCGATGATTGTAGGCAGTGAGGCAAGGCGAACAGGAAAGCGATGTGTACAGGCAATGAATATTGGGCGCCAGTGGGCTATAAAGTGCGGGGGTCTCCGGCCCGAAAAAAACCAGTGTTGGCAAACGCGTTAGGGCGGAAAATTGCCCGGGACCACCGTCATTGGTAATAAGCAGGCTTGCGTGATTGAAGATCGCCAAAAGATGGCGTACTGATTTAGTGTAACCGGTTAGGTCTATGCAATGCGGGTGCGCGCAATGGGTCACAATCTGTTGCGCCAGCGGCTTGGCATCCGGTAACCCGATCAGTGCAACGGCGCAACCTTCTTGCAGCAAGGCATCGCACAGTCGCATATAGTATTCCGGCGGCCATGCGCGTATCGGCAAGATGCCGCCATCGGGATAGACCAAGACTAATTTTTTCCCGACAAGCACCGGAAAGTCTTCATGCAATTTATCACCGACTTGCTGTAACTCACTTTCTTTGAATTCCAGCAACGGCGGTGCAGACAGTTCAACTGCCGCAGCCTTGGCAACTGGCGTACCGCCAGGCGGGATCGCTGCGACCATCGTCAAGAACTGTTGCGATAAATGACGATACGGGTTGTACATAACAGGACGATTGATAAAGTCTCCGCGATACAAACCCTCCTGCGTATGCGGGTAAAATCCCACGCGAATCGTCGCGCCGGAAAGGTAGGCAAAGATACTACTCACGCGAGTAAACAATTCGCAATCGATCACTACATCAAACTTGAGACTGCGCATTACCCGGATAGCGCTCAGCATGTCAGTCAGCAGTCCGCGCAGGGATTTGTCACTAATCGTGATTACATTTTCCTTCGGCATCACAGCCATCAGATCAAGAACCTCGCGATTCTTGGCAAACATCAGGATATGCAGCGAAGCATCGGGATATTGTTGCTTGAGCTTGGCAAACATGGGCTGAGCCAGCACCAAACTACCCATCTCGGAAAGCAAAATAATGAGAATCCGCTTGGGTTGTGCTGGAGTAATTGGAGCGCCAAACAGAAATCTTCTGAAGCGATCATAGCCGGAGAGCAATGCACATATCGGCACACCTGCAATACGATCAACCGCGCGCTGGAAATTAATATTCAAAGAAACGTCCTATCACCAAGATTGCGGGCACGCTGCCCATTAAGCAAGCCCGGAAAACTGGGCGTTCAGGGCAGAGGCATTATCGGTTAAAGCAAGAAATTCAACAAGCGCAGAGAAGCCACTTTTTGATAAATTCACTCATCAACCTCGCGGATGATGTTTGGCGTGCAGCGCTTTCAAACGCTCCCTTGCCACATGAGTATAGATTTGTGTCGTGGAAATATCCGAATGCCCCAGCAACATTTGCACCACGCGCAAGTCTGCGCCATGATTAAGCAAGTGCGTGGCGAAGGCATGGCGTAGCGTGTGTGGTGACAATGGTTTATGGATTCCACCGTGTTTTGCATGCTTCTTGATGAGGTACCAGAACATCTGCCGCGTCATTGCTTCGCCGCGTTGCGTAACGAACATCGCATCGCTTAGCCGACTTGATAATAATACTGGACGCATTTCTTTCAGATACTTCTGCAACCAATCCAAGGCTTCTTCACCCAGTGGCACCAAACGCTCTTTGCTGCCCTTTCCCATCACCCGCACCACACCCATATCGAGGCTGACTTGCGCCACGCTCAAGCTGACCAACTCCGACACTCGCAAACCGGTGGCATACAACACCTCAAACATGGTACGGTCACGCATCCCTAACGGAGTATTCACATCCGGCGTGTTCAGCAATAACTCGACATCTTCTTCAGTGAGACTCTTGGGCAAAGTGCGCGGCAGTTTGGGTGTGGCAATCTGCAAGGTCGGATCAATTGTGATTTTGTTTTGTCTTAACAAATAACGAAACAGACGTTTAAGGCTGGAAATGGCACGATTGGCACTGGTCGCTTTGGCTTTTTGCTGCGTAAACAAGTGCGCCAGAAAACCCTGAATGTCGGCATGTGTAGTTTCAAGGATTTGGACACTTCTCTGAACCCGCAACCAATCTGCGAATTTACTCAAATCGCGCCGGTAACTTTCCAGCGTGTTGCGTGAGAGCCCGTCTTCGAGCCACAACGCATCACAAAATTCGTCGAGCAAATCAACGTTGTTCATGCGTCAGAAGCCAATGTTTAATATTGAGCTCCTTGCCTTCAGAACTATGCATAAAGCCACCCAGTCCAGATTTGCCCACAATGCGGTGGCAAGGAATAACAATTGGAATAGGATTGTTGCCGCAAGCCTGTCCTACTGCGCGCGGACTTGATTGTACTAACTTCGCAACATCACCGTAAGTTCGCATTTGCCCGCATGGAATTTCCTGTAGTGAATTCCAAACCTTGAGTTGATGTTCCGTTCCATTCAACTGTAGAGGTAAATCAAATTGAAAATCCTCAGCGAAAAAATATGCATTCAGTTGCCGGCATATTTCTTTGACAAATGAATTGTTTGTAGATTGCGACTTCATGGTAGCGGAAAGAAACGTGATGCCTGTTAGCACCTCATCTGTGCACTGTATTCCCAACATTCCAAATGGGGCGGGAAATCGGGCTTGAAAAGTTGACTTGAGTTTCATTTAATCCATGTAGAAGAAATTTCACTAGGACGCTTCAAATTGATTTTTGGGAACAGACCCACGATGATTATGATAATAGTCTGCGTACTTCATGTCCTCTTTCAGGATGTGGTCTATTAATATTTTTTTAATCTGTACTCCGGCGTCTACCCATCCGGAATCATGACCGTAAGGTATAAATTTTTTCTTCATGATTTGGAGGCTGGACAATATATTTGAATGGATAAGTGCATGCCCTGAAACGTCAGGATATTGCCATTCAAAAAATAATTTTTCTTCCTGGTCAAAATGACGAGCCGCGTCATCAATAATGATCTCCAGCCTTTTTACTATTTCATCAGGAGTCATCCGGTCAGAAATAGAACGATTAAGGTCATTTATCAAAGCAATAAATTTTTGATGATCCTCGTCAATCTCAGGGATTCCGACACTCATCGTCTCGCTCCATGTGATCAGTAAAGTTGGACTTCTCATCCTCATGATGATTCTCACTTGTTATTATCGAAATATTCTACCGTTTTCTATTGTTCTGAAATTCTTGATAGCAAATATGCCCGATCGGACTCTAAAGTAAATTCAAGAAAATTTATACCGGATCGAAACGAATCTTCGACACTGTCATAAACAGTAGAGGTAATTTTCCCAGTCACTTCCAAAATGTGAATCGGTGCAGTCACAACAAGTGGCGGTATATGAATCTGCAACTTTACCAATTTTGAATTTTGTAAATTGTGATCAGGGAAAAAATTAACCCCTCTCATGGAAATATCCTTAACAATCCCTTTACACACTTCATGACCATCGACAAGTGCTTCTGCGTGCCATCTGAAGTGGGGATGAGGAACGTCATGTACGCTTTCATATTTATGCTTGTTGTTTGTTGCTAATGTCGCTTTTTCCGAAACAGCATTTTCCTGACCAACCACTTTAGTTGCATCTGCAGAATCCGGTTTTACATTATCTATAGCGATTGCCGTATTGCCCTTTGGATTATTTGTATTTTCGTCTGCCATGTTGCCTCATCTACATTTTCATCCATTCACAAACCGCAAAATTGCGGTCAGGAAATTTGACCTTGCCAACCATAATGGCAAATCATACGCCCTTTATGTTAAATGGTTATCATTGAAAGCAATCAAACAAACAGTCTATTATCTACTGAACTGCTGAACCTAAAGGACAAGCAACAGTCAAATCTAGGATTCATATTTTCCCCGATGTTCGCAGGGTATTCAGTCGAAATTGACTGCCCGGTTTAACTTTACGGAATAAACATATTCCCCAAACGTGGTTGAGCCACATACGGAATCAGCGGATAATTGCTGACTCAATAAAATACAGAGTCAAATCCATGACTGAATATTTACTTATTATCGTCAGCACGGTTTTCGTCAACAACATCGTGATGGTGAAGATTCTCGGACTCTGTCCGTTCATGGGGGTTTCCAAAAAACTGGAAGCCGCCGTAGGCATGGGCGCTGCAACCACGTTCGTATTAACACTTGGCTCCGGCGCAAGTTACCTTATCCAGCATTATTTGCTTGGCCCTGATCTGGCTTATCTTACTACTTTGTCTTTTATTGTGGTTATTGCCGGAATCGTGCAGTTCACCGAAATGGCTGTGCAAAAAACCAGCCCCGCTTTGTACCAGATTCTGGGAATTTATCTGCCGCTGATTACGACCAATTGCGCAGTCCTTGGCATTCCGTTGCTTAACGTACAAGCCAAGCATGATTTCGTTGAGTCACTTCTGTTTGGTTTCGGCGGTGCTATCGGCTTTACCATGGTGATGGTCATGTTTGCCGGCATCCGCGAACGACTTGAAGGCGCGGACGTCCCTGGCATATTCAAAGGGTCGGCCATCGCGATGGTAACCGCCGGACTGATGAGTCTTTCATTCATGGGATTCTCGGGCTTGGTTAAATGATCACTGCATTATTTGTAATGATCGGCATTGCGCTATTTTTGGGCGCGGTATTGGGATACTCCGCCATCAAATTCAAAGTGCAAGGTAATCCGCTGATTGACAAGATTGATGCTGTGCTGCCTCAAACTCAGTGCGGACAATGCGGCTATCCCGGTTGCAAGCCTTATGCCACAGCGATTGCGGAGGGTGGCGCAGAGATCAACAAATGTCCACCCGGCGGCGAAGAAGGCATACACAAACTTGCTGATCTGCTTGGCAGAGAATTCATTCCGTTTGGCGAAGGTGCAGCCCCCAAGGCGAAATCCGTTGCTTTCATTGATGAAAATACCTGCATCGGCTGTACTTTGTGTATTCAAGCTTGCCCGGTCGATGCGATAGTAGGAGCGGCAAAACAGATGCATACAATCATCAAACAAGAGTGCACCGGCTGTGAATTATGCATTGCACCCTGTCCGGTTGATTGCATCATCATGCTGCCCATTCAGGAAGACATTACCAACTGGAAGTGGCGCTATCCGGTGTTTCCTATTCAGGCCGCCGCATGAGGAAAATTTTCAAATTTCACGGTGGTGTGCATCCACCCACGCACAAGGCCGAGTCGACACGCTTACCTATTGCGCAGTCGGTACTGCCTACCAAACTCGTCATTCCGTTTCACCAGCATGTCGGAATTCGGGCCAAGCCGATCGTGCAAGTCGGCGAACGCGTGCTCAAAGGACAAGTCATCGGAACCCCTGAAGGTCGCCTTTCAGCCGCAGTACATGCTACCACTTCCGGGACAGTGAGTGCGATCGACGGACAACTTGTCGCACATCATTCCGGACTGCCGGACCTTTGTATCACTATTATTCCGGACGGCAAGGATGAATGGATAGCACACAGCGGTGTCGACTACAAACAAACGACGCACACAGAGCTACGGCATACATTAAGGAAAGCTGGAGTAGTCGGACTTGGAGGTGCAGTATTTCCCACCGACGTCAAAGCTTATTCCAACAAACACAAAATCAAAACACTGGTTCTCAATGGTGCGGAGTGCGAGCCTTATATCACCTGTGACGACATGCTAATGCGCGAACGCGCCGGTGACATATTACGCGGAGCTGAATTGTTGCGAGAGCTACTTTATGCGGATGAGATTCTAATCGGCATCGAAGACAATAAACCTGAAGCAATAGCCGCAATGCAACAGGTAATACATGATGACAAGCTTGAACACATGGAAGTAGTCACAGTGCCAACAGTGTATCCCAGTGGCGGCGCGAAACAATTGATTCGCCTCCTCACCGGTATCGAAGTTGCAGCAGGAGTGCGTTCGACCGAGAAAAATGTGCAATGTTTCAACGTTGCCACTGCCTATAGCGCTTGGCGTGCCATTGCTCATGGTGAGCCTTTATTATCTCGTATTGTGACCGTCACCGGCAATGTCGATCATGCGCAAAATTTTGATGCGCTGCTTGGCACACCTGTTGCTGAATTAATCGCGCAAGCGGGAAACAAACCGAATACCGAGCGCTACATTATGGGCGGCCCAATGATGGGCGTTGACCTACCTTCTGCTGCCGTGGGCGTAACTAAAGCCACCAATTGCATCATTGCGGCTTCCCCCGCACTGTTCCCTCCCCCGTTACCCGAGCTTCCTTGTATTCGGTGTACGCGTTGTGCCGATGTGTGCCCTGCAGAGCTTCAACCGCAAGACTTGTTCTGGTTTGCCAAGTCAAACAATTTTAGTAAAGCACACGACTTTCATTTATTCGACTGTATCGAGTGCGGAGCATGCGCTTACGTCTGTCCCAGCCACATACCTTTGGTGCAGTACTATCGCTATGCCAAGAGCGAAATTACAGAACGTGAGCAGGAAAGCAAGGCGGCAGAAATAGCGCGCAAACGACACGAATTTCGCCAACTCCGAATTGAACGCGAAAAGCAGGAAAAAGCCGAGAAGCTAGCGCAAAAAGAGAAAGCTGCACTGGTTGCCAAAGCCGCAGCTCCTATTGCACCAGTCAATCCAGATGATGAAGATGCCAGCATCCAGTTGCGCATTGAAGCGGCCCTGGCTCGCGCAAAAGAACAAGCTGCCGCGAACAAGCCTAAAAACATTGACACTTTGACGGCGCAGCAACAAGCTGAAATCGCTGAAATTGATGCGCGCCGTGCCAAGGCTCACGAAATGGCTACTTCTGCTATCACGGCTAATGAACCACCGCAACAAAACTAGGGTACAGTAAAATTATGTGGTCATCTCCCTTCATCACAAAACCTTCAAGCGTCAGCCAGATCATGCTGCGAGTATTGCTGGCGCTCCTGCCTGGTATTGCACTGTATGTTTGGTATTTTGGCCCGGCGATTCTGTTATCCATCACACTGGCCTCGATCACCGCACTGGCAACCGAAGCAGCGATGCTCAAGTTGCGCAATCGTCCCATCAAGCCATTCCTCTCGGACAACAGTGCGTTGCTTACGGCATGGTTATTGGCCTTATCCATTCCACCGCTGGCACCATGGTGGTTGATCGTGGTCGGCACTGCATTTGCTATTAGCATTTCCAAACATTTATATGGTGGTTTGGGAAACAACCCGTTCAATCCTGCAATGATCGGTTACGCCGTACTCATCATTTCATTCCCTGTGCATATGACCCACTGGCTTGGCCCCAATCCTCTCGGTCATACGGATTTTTCATTTGCCGAACAACTAAGCTATATCTTCAAAGGTTTACTGCCTGCCGGCTCCACGCTGGATGCGGTAACAATGGCAACGCCTCTGGATACACTCAAAACGCAATTGCATCTTAGCCTTCCGGTACAAGAGATTCGCAATATGCCGATTTTTGGATATCTCGGCGGCAAAGGCAGCGAGACGGTTGCTATCGGCTTTGCTATCGGCGGCGCGTACCTGTTATTCGCCCGCATCATTTCATGGCATTTACCGGTCGCATTTCTGGCTTCATTATTTGCGACTGCCGGTATTTTTAATCTGACTGACCCGACACATTACATCGCTCCGTTGTTCCACTGGTTCTCCGGGGCATCGATGCTTGCTGCGTTTTTTATTATCACCGACCCGGTGACTTCACCGACCACCGCCAAAGGAAAATTGATATTCGGGGCAGGAATAGGCGTGCTCACTTATTTGATTCGTGTCTTCGGTGGTTTTCCGGATGGTGTCGCTTTCGCAACGCTCCTGTTTAATATCTGCGTGCCGCTGATCGATGCCTGGACACAGCCTAAAGTTTTCGGCAAAAAGGAGAGTGGCAAATGAAACGCCTTGCGCGCTCCACCTTGCAAACAGCCGTCAATTTGGTTTTTTTTGCCGCTATCGGCACTGCGATATTGTCCTCCACTTTTTTCCTGACGCATGACAAGATCGTGAAAAGCGAAGAAGCGGAAAAACTCAAGCTCATCACCCAGATCGTGCCTCCTGAACTATTCGATAACAACATCATTCAGGACACAGTGACAATCGAGGACGATCCTCTGCTGGGAAATAACAGCAAAACGCTCGCCTATCGCGCCCGTCTGCAAGGGAATGCTGCTGCCGTCGTATTAGAAGCCATTGCCCCGGATGGTTATAGCGGCAAGATCAGTCTTATTCTCGCCGTGCGAGCTAATGGCGAATTGGCCGGCGTGCGTGTTGTATCCCATAAGGAAACTCCCGGACTAGGGGATTACATTGAACTTCCCAAGAGTCCGTGGATCAAAGTTTTCGACGGTAAATCACGCGAGGTGTATAAAGATACCGACTGGAAAGTTAAAAAAGATGGCGGGCAGTTTGACTACGTAGCGGGTGCGACCATCACACCGCGTGCTGTAGTCAAAGCAGTGAACAAGGCTTTGCAGTATTTTGCCGCCAATCGCGACAAGCTATTCGCTTTGAATGAGTTAAAGAAACCAATGTAAGGTGCAATAACCAACAGTCATTGCACCATCTGACGTGTTGCTGCACATGAGGTGCAATGCCCGTTGGTTATTGCACCCTACGAAATCTATATTGTTTGCGTAAGCAAGGAGTCAAAATGAACCTGAAAGAATACAAGGATATATTTCATAACGGAGTCTGGAAACAAAACACCGGAGTCGTGCAACTTCTCGGCATGTGCCCCATTCTGGCCGTGAGCAGCTCGGTGGTGAATGGCGTCAGTCTCGGCTTGGCGACAGCCGTAGTGATGGCATTGAGTGGAGCCGCCGTTGCGCCGATCCGAACTTTTGTACCAAACGAAATCCGTATTCCGGTATTCATTCTCATCATCGCGGTGCTGGTCACCATGGTGCAATATCTGATGAATGCCTATATGTACGGCCTATATGTAGTGCTTGGCATTTTCATCCCGCTCATCGTCACCAACTGCATCGTGTTAGCCCGGATCGAGGCATTTGCTTCCAAAAATCCTGCTGCGCAATCGGCGTGGGATGGCTTTTCCATGGGACTCGGCTTGACTGCCGTTCTTGCAGTGTTGGGAGGTATACGCGAGCTTTTTGGGCACGGCACATTGCTTTCTGGTATCGATCTGGCCTTGGGTGAAGGAGCAAAAAATTGGGTGCTGCATGTCGTCCCCAATTACAACGGATTTTTGCTCGCCATTCTTCCGCCAGGTGCTTTTATTGGTTTGGGTTTGTTGATCGCGGGTAAAAACTATCTCAATCTTCGCGCAGAGCTTAAACTCAAGAGCGGCACAAATGTCGCCTCCTTAAAGGCAGTTCCCGCTTCGCATTAATGAACCCTGCGAAACGCAAAGAGATATTCTTGCGCCTGCAAGCGGCGAACCCGCACCCCACCACCGAGCTGGAATATTCAACACCGTTTGAATTACTGGTGGCGGTGATGTTGTCGGCACAAGCCACCGATAAAAGCGTCAACCTTGCCACGCGTGAACTATTTCCGGTTGCCAACACACCACAAAAGTTACTCGATCTCGGCGAAGAAATTCTGCGCGAATACGTGCAACGTATCGGCCTGTACAAAACGAAAAGCAAACACATCATGCAAACTTGCCGCATCTTGCAAGCCCTACATGAGGGACAAGTGCCCCGCACACGCGAAACACTGGAAGCTCTGCCCGGAGTGGGACGCAAGACCGCCAACGTCATGTTGAACACCGCCTTCGGCCAGCCTACCATCGCAGTCGATACCCACATCTTTCGCATCAGCAACCGCATCGGCCTTGCTCCGGGCAAGACGGTCGAAGAAGTCGAAAAGAAACTACTCAAAGCCGTACCTGATGAATTCAAACTCGATGCACATCACTGGTTGATTCTGCATGGGCGCTATATCTGTCAGGCGCGCAAACCCCAATGCGGCGAATGTATCATTCAGGATCTGTGTGAGTTTAAGCAGAAGACTTTGTAGAAAAGAAAATATCATGAAGTAACCGGTTACCACCATCTGAAGGTGGATTTGTGCAAAATTACCTACGCGCAAAATGGCGTATGACTCACAACCAAGGAGATAGACATGGCTGCAAAAAAAATATTAATGCTGGTCGGTGATTACGTGGAAGATTACGAAGTAATGGTTCCATTTCAGGCTTTGTTGGCCGTGGGACACAGCGTTCATGCTGTTTGTCCGGGGAAAGCCAAAGGCGACAGCGTTGCCACGGCGATTCATGATTTCGAAGGGCAACAAACGTATTCTGAAAAACGAGGACACAACTTTGCGCTCAATGCCACCTTTTCAGAAATCAAAGCTGAAACTTACGATGCGCTTGTTATTCCAGGTGGCCGTGCCCCTGAGTACCTTCGCTTGAATCCACAGGTACTCGATATCGTACTGCACTTCTTCAGTGCCAACAAACCCGTCGCTGCCATATGCCATGGCGCTCAAATTCTGGCGGCGGCGGGTGTTCTCAAAGGTCGGAGTTGCTCTGCCTATCCGGCTTGCAGTACAGAGGTTATTCTGGCTGAAGGAAAATTTGCCGAGATCGCCATAGACGCTGCTGTTACTGACGGCAATCTGGTCACCGGGCCCGCGTGGCCGGCGCATCCGGCCTGGATCAGTCAGTTCCTCAAGCTGCTGGGAACCCGCATCGAACTTTGATGTAGCAACCTGTTAACAAGAAATTGTGCTAAATTGATCGACAGTGGTACACCAGCAATCCCGGACGCTCGATAAAGGAGAACAGGCTATGTGTAAGATTTTCATTAGCGCGGATCCGGATTTATATCACTGTCGATCAAGATCAATAAGGCTATCAGGATTCAACACCAGTATTCGGCTGGAAAACCAGTTTTGGCGAGTGCTGGAAGAGATCGGCTTGCGTGATGGACTCAGCGTTGTGCAACTTATTACCCGCCTGTATGACGAACTTTCTGCTGCTGGCGGCGACTGCGCCAACTTCAGTTCCTTCCTGCGCGTAAGTTGTATGCGATATTTGTCGTTGCAATTGTCCGGCTACATTCCTTCTGATGCCGAAGTTCCAATAAGTTCGCTTGATGCGAACTGGGTGCTTGCCGGAGAGAATACTTCGATACGCATGGTTGAAAATCCATCAGATCGATCACTCCAAATCGTTCCCAAAATTGGACGCAGGAGTCAGAACCCAAACAGAAAGGATGTGCGAAGACTAAGTAGCACTGAACCAAACCTTTGAATAGGATGGATCTTTATAGTACCTCTTGAAGGCGAACTTTCCTGACCTGCCTGCCAATCGAATTAATTATTATCGTGCTAAAAACTATGCTGACATACATTTCAATATTCATGGCAACGCCATGTCCAGTTTAGGTAACATTAAAAAGAGGCAGGACATGAATGGCGTGAATGGAGCGCCTTATGCGGCGTTCGTTCGGTTACTTTCCCTCCTTTTGCCGAATTACTGGATGCATTACCGTTCGAACCGGGCATGTGGTTGAGGCTTTTGAGTCCGGTGCCAACGATTACATCAGTAAGTCGTTACTTAACGTCGGCTAAAGCACATAGAGGTGGCGTTACTTGAGGGGAAAATATCCGCTGGATTGAAGCAATCAATACTCCTGTCATCGATGAGAAAATGTGGAAGGTCATTAAAGTCACAGGTGCGAGGGAAGGTGAGATTTAGAATCGTCGCAAGAATGGTGAAATCTATTCACAACATCTAACCATCACCACCGTTGAGAATGCGAACAACATCATTTCAAATTACGTTGGAACGCTGAGTGATATCTCTGCGGCGAAGTCGCCAGAAAATGAAATCAAGAACCTGGCCCTCTCCTCTATGACCCGCTTACGTACTTACCCAACCGGCGTCTGTTTCTAGATCCCTTATATGCTGCAATGGTTCTAAATACGAGCACCGGACGAACTGGTGCACTGATGATCATCGATTTTAAACTGCTTAACGGGAAATTGACTGGCTAGTGTGTCTCGGTGCCAATTGCTGCTGAATTTATTTCAGATATCTGTTTCATCCAAGCTTGCTGACAAACACGTTTGCGCTTCTGTTCCATCAGGTTGCGAATATGCGGTTTAGCATCGTCCAAATTTAATATGCTTGCGGCCGAAATGATATCGCAACGCAGGATGTGAAATCCCAATTCAGATTCCAACACCTCGCTTACGTCTCCTGCTTGCATCGCAAACAAGGCGTTATCCAGTTCAGGAAATAATTTTCCGCGCGGAAAGTCTCCCAGTTTTCCACCATCCAGAGCAGTCGGGCACTCGGAATGCTTAAGCGCTTGCTCTTCAAATCTCCGGGGTTCTTTTACCAGTCGGGCAGCGATAGCGGCAACACGTTTGGAAGCTTCCGCGCGAGTATTTTCAGCAATGGTTTCATTGATAGTAATAAGGATATGACGTACCAATCTGGTCTCTGGTCGGCGGAATTGTTCCGCGTGGAACTGGTAATAAAGTTCAACATCCATCTCTGAAATTTTTGCAGCCTTTGAACTCACTTTTTCCAGCACTGCCTCAACTTTCAATTCACGTTCGAGCGCTTTGGCAAATCCAGTTTCGTCCAGTCCATTACGTGACAAATCACTTACAAATTCCTCTTCGTTGCAATAGCGTCCGCGTATTTCCTGCAAAGCGATATCCAAAGTGGAAGTTGGTACCATTGCATCGCACGCTTCGGCTGAGGCCAGCACTATTGCTTCAAGCTTTAGCTGTTTCTGAGCAATACTTTGCACACGGGCGAATTCATCCGGCTGCAAAGCTGCGGTTGCCTTGCTGTAAATTTTTTGTGCAGCCTTGAGTGTAAGGTAGGCTATTCCGGAATCAATGACTTGTAGCATCGCTTTTCTCCTCATCGTCGAATACACGGGCAGCTTCCAGAGAAGATTCCGGAACTTGCAAAACCTGATCGTGAAAAATGACGTGATACTGAACACCATATTCTTCATCACGTAACACTTTCAGAACTTCTCCTTCCATCCCCGGAAACACTCTTGCTTCACCCCTCACGGTTAAAGTAATCTTGCTACGCACTTTTTCGCGGCTTTCGAATTTACTCGGAACCCATGGTTCGTTGATGCTGATCAGCTCTTCTTCGCGAAAACCGACGATCTTGTTTTGTTCCAGGATATTGACGCTGTAAATCAATTGATCCTGCAAAAAAGTGCCTATGTTGATCACGAAGCCGGTCGACCCGCGTCTAATGAGTAATGTTCCAATCGGTACTCCCGGATAAGTGCCGTCATTACGCACATTTCGAATGATGCGCACCTCATCACCGAATTCGTATTTAGGTAGCATGTGCAGTTCCTTGGGTTGCCATATTCTTATGGCTCCGCTTTATTTACCGTGATAGAAGAAAGAGGAACGAAATGTGTTTTAGGTTCGTGCATATGGAAAACCTTGAACACTTTTTCCGTCTGGGCATCAGAATTCACGAAATCCTGATATGCCTGTTGCAGAAACTTCTTATGTACCGCGCGGATCGCTTCTTCCTCATCTGGCAAATCCTCTTTGGCGAGATAGTTGTGAAAGCGCTGCAAAATATGCAGTCGATTTACCTGAACGACTGAACGTTCATAATCGATATCAAAATAGTCCAGAAAATCTTCTGCTGAGACTAATTCCTCAAGCTCTTCTTCATAGGTCAGTTCGTCCATTTCGGATTCCTTTCTGCGTTTTTTTCGTTAATCATTGATTGATGCAGCACATCTAATAGTGCTTTGCCGCCGATTCGATCATGACTATCCAGCTCAACCAATTTTTCCAGCATTGCTTTACCTTCGTTAAATTCACCCAACCGCAGATGAATGTAGCCTGTTGCTTTGAGCACCATGAGATAGAACCGCACTAACCCCATCGAACGAATTACACCCTCACCGATATTTACTTCGCGCAAATTACGCCAGGTTTCCGGAAACTCAAGTCGCCGCGCCACGACTGACAATGTACTTTCAGCCACCAGCAACGCATCTTCCAGGCGATGCTGATAAAAGTAGAAACGATACAAAGCGACGAGTACCATCAAATGCTGAGGTGCTATGAAATTGGCACGTAGCAACATTAATTCGGCATCTTCATTTCCGTAATTCGCAGCCGCCATTACAACCAAATGTTCGACTTCTGCACTGATGGGTTCGTCAAAATACAATTCGGCTTGTTCAAAATCGAGCAGGTCCACTTCATGCCTTCCTGATAATACGGGCGACTTCTGTACCGCACAAATCATCCGCCTCACAATTGCGACATTGGCCATTCACTGCTTCACCCTGTTTACGTAATTGTCCTTCCAGAACTTCAATGCGCTCCATCAAACAAGCGATTGCACGCCCCACCGGATCAGGTATCAAGTGATGATCAAGATTAATGCCATAAATATTATCCGAGCTCGCTTCTTCAGTACGCAGAACAATCTTGGCAGGAATGCCCACTACCGTGCACTCGGCGGGTACGTCTTTGACTACGACAGAATTAGAACCGACCCGAACATTTTTACCGAGCGTGATCGCGCCCAATATCTTTGCTCCTGCACCCACCACCACTCCATCACACAATGTCGGATGGCGCTTGCCTTTGTTCCATGTTGTTCCACCTAAAGTAACACCGTGATACAAAGTCACATCATTTCCGATTTCTGCAGTTTCTCCTATCACTACACCCGCACCATGATCGATAAAAAAACGTCTACCGATGGTTGCCCCGGGATGAATATCAACATTGGTCACGAAGCGCGCAAACCAAGAAAGCAAACGTGCCAAATAACGAAGTCCGAATTTCCATAAACGATGTGCAATGCGTTGTATCAAAATTGCATGCACGCCAGGGTAAGTCGTCAACACTTCAAAACGTGAACGTGCCGCGGGATCACGTTGAAATACGCAGCTCACATCTTCCCGCAAAAGTCTTAGCATTGAAGTTTGCTTTGACTTAGAAATGACACTTTGGGCTATCAAAATGTTATCCATGATGCGGCCCTAGTGTGATGCACCGGGCTGAGTACGGCCAATGTATCTTTGATAAAGAAACAATAGTTCCTGATCGGCAGGTGAACGCTTGGCGCGTTCCGCAAAAGTTCTGATGTCGGGAAGCAATGCACGCGCTTCTGCTTGGCTGAGCGTTAACCCCATCGTGGCGTAAGCTGCAATAATTCCATGTGCACCGGAGTGTTTGCCAACAACTAATTTGTGGCGACGACCCACTTCTTCGGGGGCAAAACCTTGATACGTTTCCGGGTCTTTGAGCAAACCATCTACATGAATACCTGCTTCGTGAGTAAAGACGCCTTCTCCCACCAAACTCTTTTGCCACGGAACGGGATGGCCTGAAGCAGATGCAACCAGTTTAGACAGATCAGGAAAGTGAGTAAGATCGATTCCAGTATCCAGGTTATAAAGTTTTTTCAACCCCATCGCGACTTCTTCCAGTGGTGCGTTACCTGCACGTTCACCCAAACCATTTACAGTGGTGTTGATATGCGTTGCTCCTGCAATAGCTGCAGCAAGGCTATTGGCAGTAGCCAGACCCAGATCATCATGAGCATGCATTTCTATTTCCAAATCTGAAGCTCGGTGCAAAGCTGAAATCGCCTTGTGCACACCAAATGGTTCCATCACGCCAAGCGTATCAGCGTAACGTATGCGACGTGCGCCGCAGATTTGCGCGGCTTCAACGATACGCAACATGAATTCAGGATCAGCCCGCGAAGCGTCTTCACAACCGACGATGATATCCAAACCGCAATCGTGCGCACGCATGACTACATCATAGATAGAAGCAATAACCCATTCACGGTCGCGTTTCAATTTTTTGGAAAGATGAATGTCCGAGACAGGAATTGAAAGATCGATCATGTGCACATCAAGCTGTTCGCACAAGGCGAGGTCAGCCTCACACATGCGACTCCAAACGATCAGTTTCGCATTCAAACCAAGTGCCGCTACGGCATTGATACTTTCGCGTTCTTCTTGTCCCATCGCCGGAATGCCGACTTCCAGTTCAGGTACACCAAGTGCGTCGAGTTGACGCGCGATGTCCAACTTCTCTTCCAACGTAAACGCCACACCCGCGGTCTGTTCGCCGTCGCGCAGGGTAGTGTCGTCGATGATGATTGAGCGGGACATGGCAATAGTCTTAAGCGTAAGTCGGTGTGAATGCTTTTTCGGGTTCAACTGCCGGGCCATCACCATCCCAATACGGTGAAAGCTTTCTCAGTTGTGCGATGATCTCCGGCACGACTTGAATCACTCGATCCACTTCCGCCTCAGTGTTGTAGCGTGAGAGTGAGAAGCGCACCGTTCCGTGAGCGGCTGTGTAAGGAATTCCCATCGCACGCATCACATGTGATGGTTCCAATGAGCCAGAAGTGCACGCAGAGCCGGAACTTGCCGCAATGCCGAATTTATTCAACAGCAACAAGATGGCTTCGCCTTCGATGAATTCAAACGCGATATTGCTGGTGTTCGGCAAGCGATTCTCCGGATTTCCGGTCACAAATGAGCGGGGTACTTTAGCCAGAATGGCTGACTCTAATTTGTTACGCAGGCGAGCTATTTCGGTGTTCTCGTAAGCCATCGCCTCCATTGCCATCTCAGCCGCTTTCCCTAGCCCGACAATCGATGTGGTGTTCTCAGTACCCGCACGACGACCACGCTCTTGATGACCTCCTCGCAGTAACGGACGAAAGCGAGTACCACGCTTGAGGTATAAAACGCCAATCCCTTTTGGTGCATGCAACTTATGGCCGGATACGGAGAGCATGTCGATCTTGGTATCTTTCAAATTCAGCGGCACTTTACCTACCGCTTGCACGGCGTCCGTATGGAACATCGCACCTGCGGCATTCGCCAATTCAGCCATTTCAACCACCGGGAAAAATGTACCGGTCTCGTTATTGGCCCACATCACCGAGACAATGGCGACTTTATCGGTGAGCAGTTTTTTGTACTCGTCCAGATCAAGATTACCTTTGCCATCGACTTTGAGCAGATGAACTTTGTAACCGTCTTTTTCCAAGTGAGTGCAAAGGGTCAGAATCGCCGGATGCTCGACCGTAGTCGTGATGATCTCTTTGCGTTCCGGCTGCGCCTTCAAAGCTGAGATCAAGGCAGTTGAATCAGACTCAGTTCCGCAAGAAGTAAAAATGATCTCGGAATCATGTTCCGCACCGAGCAACTCTTGCACTTGCATGCGTGCTTTTTTGATCGCAAGCCCGACTTTGTTTCCAAAGCTGTGCATCGAGGATGGATTGCCAAACTGCTCGGTGAAATACGGAAGCATAACCTCCACCACTGCTGGATCGACCTTTGTGGTTGCATTGTTGTCGAAATAGATGCCTTCCATGATTTTGTCCTTTTTAGCCTTTCATTGCGCGAGTTAATGAGCTAACTTTGGTCGGAACGATCTTGATGAACTCTTTCAGTTCTTCCATCAATTTTTGCTGAATGCCTTGCAGGGTGAGTGCTTCCATCTGGCAACCCGCACATGCACCGGTCATATTGACGTAGATGGTCTTGCCATCCACATCCACCAGTTCGATATCGCCACCATCACGCTTCAACTGAGGACGCACCATTTCCAGCACCGCTTCGATCTTGCGAATGCGTTGCAGATTGGTCAGACCTGCGGGTGCCGCAACTTCTTCTTTGGGTTGCGCTCCCGGTTTGAAGCTGTCGCCGCGTTCTGTCATTACTTTAACCAAAATTTCTTCGATACCTTCATGGCAAGAGGAGCAACCGCCGCCGGCTTTGGTGTAGTTAGTCACGTCTTGCACTGAAGACAAATTATTGGCGCGAATTGTTTCTTCAATCAATACCGCGTCGATGGCAAAACATTTGCACACCAGTGCGCCTTCTTCATGATCATCGCTCCACACTTCACCGCGATAATTAGCAACTGCGGCTTGTAACGCTTCGCGCCCCATGACTGAACAGTGCATTTTTTCCGGTGGAAGACCGTCAAGATAATCTGCGATGTCTTGATTACTCACCTTCAATGCCTCATCCAGTGTTTTGCCTTTGATCATTTCGGTGAGCGCAGAAGAAGAAGCGATTGCCGAGCCGCATCCAAAGGTTTGAAAATGTGCATCAAGAATGGTGTCAGTATCCGGCTCCACCTTAAGCATCAAGCGCAAAGCATCGCCGCAACTGATCGAACCAACGTCACCAATACCATTTGCGCCTTCAAGCACCCCGGCATTGCGCGGCTGAAAAAAATGTTCTTTAACTTTGTCCGAGTAATCCCACATGGTGTGCTCCTTAAGCTGAGAAAGATGAACCGCATGCACAGCTTGAGCTGGCATTTGGGTTTTCAAATTTGAAACCGCTTCCATTTAGACTATCCACAAAGTCGACTGTCACCCCTTCAAGCAATGGAGCTGACAAAGGGTCGACCAGCAGCGTTATCGCGCCATATTCCAATACAGTATCGTCTTCACTCTTTGCCTCTTCCAGAGACATGCCATACTGAAATCCTGAACAGCCACCACCAGAGATTGCGATGCGGAGTCCTGCTACAGGCGTAGCCGAACCTTTGATGAATTTATCGACTGCGGAAATCGCGTTGGGTGTCAGGGTAATCATGGTTCGCTCCTATCAGTGGTTTGTACCTGATAGTTTGCAAGCCACGTGCCAACTCCGATTGAGGATTCAATACATTGTTTAATTGCGTAATTATTTTCATTTCTTGCTCAACTCGCCTGTATGGAACAAGACGGGGTCAGGCTGTTGTAGGTTTTGCGACAACATCAAAATGGAGCTAAATATCCACAGTTCTAGTAAGAAAGATAGACTTTGGGTTTGGCTAGTTTCATTTCCTTAAGGAATTGCCATTTCTCTGATTTTGCTCAACGTCCGCCAATTCCTGAAAGTCATCGGAACGCCAATCAGTCTTTCGGTGTTAGCGGCAAGTTTCGATCTGCCAAATCCTTCAGGGGCATGAAGATAGAATATCTTGTCAATCAAGAGAAATCTTTCGCTTTGGATTTTAATGCTTTCAAGCTTTGAAAAGTCTTGTTTTACCGGCAACGTGGCCAAAAATCCTACGTGCAGAGTGTCCGGTAAGAGCTCCGCTTCTTTGAATGGATTATTCGCGATTACTTTTTCTATTTCAGCAAGTTCCAACACTACCATCTGGGGAGAGAAACCAAAGCGGCTCTCAATTTCAATACCTATTTTATTGGAAAATCTTGAGATGTTTTTTTCAGAACACTGGAAAATTGCGTTCCCACTTTGGATATAGGTCTTGATATTTCGTGCACCCAGACTTTCAAAAACAGCAACGAGTTCCTTCATCGGCAAGGCGTTCTTGCCTCCAACGTTGATTCCTCTGAAAAGGGCAACATAGGTATTCATTTATCTGCCGATTATTTTTATATTTCAGTCACATCCTACAATGTAACAATTTTACTGTCTGAAGCACGGTTAGCCAACCACTTCACAAATCTTTACTCAGGCTACACGTGCCAGCAAAAGCAGCCGAATAAAGTGTCACTCAGCCAATTCATTTGAAGCGGCACTTATAAAATCAGGAGATTAATCATGAACGAACAAGACACAATCACGACCAACCCAACAGAGCAAAAGAATGGATGCTGTCACAACCAGAATCATTTTAACCAACATTGTCATGGCAAACACCGTTTTGCCAGATTTTTCGGCTTACTGGTCATTTTAGGGATCGGCTTTATGGCGGGCAAATGTTTTGCCTTTGAACACGGCTGGTGTCACGATGGTCAACCCGGTTTCATCTCTGGAAAACCGGTTGACCCTGAACAAATGAGCAGGATGGCTGATAAACGCATTGAACACATGCTCTCAGAAGTCGATGCCAGCAAGGACCAAAAAGCCAAGGCTTCCGAGATCGTAAAGAAATCAGTGATCAATGGCGCGCCTTTGGCTGAGCAAATACGCGGCAATCATCAAAAGATGATGACGCTATTGAGTGCCAAAGAATTAGACAAAGCGGCCGTTGAACGATTGCGTGTCGAGCAATTAAAGACGATGGATGAAATCAGCAAACAAATGACACAAACCATGCTGGCTGTTGCAGAATTGTTAACGCCGGAGCAACGCACAAAGCTATCTGAAAAAATGACCAAGCATGGCGGCTGGATGCATAACTGAAAGTTGGTAACGATGATCTGCCCTGCAAGCATACCTCTTGGTATGATGCAGGGTATTCCAATTGAGTGTATTTATGAATTTGCGAATTTTAATTATCGATGACGATGAACGACTCTGCGGCATGCTGCAACAATATCTTGGCAATGCGGGATATCAAGTAGCGTGTCAGCACACTGCACGAGAAGGAATTTTCGCACTTAAGCACAGCGAATACGATTCACTGGTGCTTGATTTGATGTTGCCCGATGGTGATGGCTTGGACATATGTCGGGAAATTCGCAGTTTCTCTCAGATTCCAATATTAATGCTGACCGCACGCGGCGATACGATGGATCGAATTCTTGGCCTTGAAATGGGCGCCGACGATTATTTGCCCAAACCGTTTGAGCCGCGCGAATTACTGGCGCGTCTAAAAGCAATATTGCGTCGTGGCCAGAATAGCAACAATGATTTGTTGCATTTCGGCAGACTGGAAATAGACCGTGATTCCCGTGTGGTACGTGTCGATGGAAAAGCCTGCGAGATGACCTCGTATCAGTTCGATCTTCTCGTCTCGCTGGCAGAACGCCCCGGTCGTGTCATGAGCAGGGAACAATTGCTGGATGCAGTCAAAGGCGAAGCGCTGGAAGCGTTTGACCGTTCAATCGATGTGCACATTTCGCGCATCCGTGCTGCCATTGAGGATGACCCCAAGCAACCCACCCGCATCGTTACCTTACGTGGAGCGGGCTACGTGTTTGCACGCAACCAGAATTGAGAGGATAGATCATGTTGCGCAAACTTTATTTCCAAATCTATCTCGGCGTTGTTGCCAGCCTTGCCGCATTGGTTTTACTCGCCGGATTGTTCTGGCATTTCGAAGGCGATAAGTCACCACCCAACCAAGTATTCGAAACGGTTCGAGATGTCATCTTGATGGCACTGCCTCCGCCCGATGCCGAACCTGCCAAGCAACAGGAAGTATTGGAAAGATTGGCACGACCTTCGTTGCCTCGTATCTCACTATTCTCGGCTAGTGGGCAATTAGTTGCCCATGTCGGCCCTGCTTTATTTCCACCCGCGCCGGATTCAAAAGACAATGGCTGGATCAATCGCCCTGACCACCATTCAGCCTGGGTCATGCATCTTGCTGATGGTCGTTGGTTACTGGCACAACCACCACACGAACATCCAGGCGCCCCGCTACCGCTGATCATTTCGCTGGCCCTGATCGGCCTGGTCGTTGCCGGTGTCGCCTACCCTCTCGCAAAACGTCTTACGCGCCGTCTGGAAGGGCTTAAACAAGCAGTGGAAGCGTTAGGTGATGGTAACTTCACCACACGAGTACCTGTCGTCGGGTGCGATGAGGTTTCATCACTGGCCGGAAGTTTTAACCAGGCTGCAGAGCGCATTGAATCGTTGCTTCAATCGCACAAAAAACTTCTTGCGAACGCCTCGCACGAACTTCGTTCTCCGTTGACACGTATTCGTTTAGCGCTGGAAATGCAGAACGAGCACCCCACTCCTGAGCTTTCCGCCGAAATGCAGCGCAACATCCGCGAACTGGATCAGCTGATCGAAGAGATTTTGCTCGCCAGTCGTCTCGATGCGATGCGCGAACCTATTGCGTCAGAGTTATTTAATTTGACTGAATTGGTTGCCGATGAATGCAAGCAGGCTGATGTGCAATGCGAACTGGTGCCATTTACGCTGAAAGGTGATGCGCGCCTGATTCGGCGCATGCTGCGTAACCTGTTGGAAAATGCCCGAAGTCATGGAGGTGATAAAACTCACGTGACCATGAGTACCACTAAAATCGAAGTCGTCATTCAGGTGCGAGACAATGGCAATGGTATACCTGAAATTGAACATGATCGCATCTTCGAGCCGTTTTACCGGCCAGTCGGCTCACGCGAAAAAGAAGGCAGCTACGGCCTCGGATTATCTTTGGTCAGACAGATTGCCGAACATCACAAAGGCAATGTTCGCTGCTTGAATAGTCCAGAAGGGGGTACTTGTTTTGAAGTCAGGTTGCCTTTGTAATAAAAGCTTGGCCAAAGAAAATCCATGAGCGAAATCAGCTTTCGAATTTATAGGTTGAGTTCGTTAATAGTATTGGTCATTTTTACAAATCATTGGTCTGATAGAAAAAGAACCCCCTCCCCAACCCTCCCCCGAAGGGAGAGGGATTCGAAATGCCGATCCATCTTCGAAGAACTGAATTAGCTCCCTCTCCCTCCGGGGGAGGGTTGGGGAGGGGGAGAGTAGTCAAGTGTTGTTACTGCTCATGCTATTTAACAGTGAGTAATTCAAATCCGCTTTTAGCATTAAAACTTGAACCTATTCCAAAACCACCAAGGACAAAATAAACTTATTCGATACTGCAAGCCTCTGCAAAATCAAGCCTGGGGTTGCGCGGATAAACTTTGCTTGTGTCCCCATAACCCAAATTGCAAATGAAATTTGATTTCACTGCCGTGCCTGCAAAGAATGATTGATCAACCTGCGCATTATCGAAACCGGACATCGGACCGCAGTCAAGACCCAGCGCACGAGCTGCAATGATCAGATAGGCGCCCTGTAGCGAGCCGTTACGAAATGCAGCGGTAAACGCTGCTTTTTCATCTTTATCGAACCAACTTTTTGCAGTAGGTGCGCTCGGAAAAAGTTTTCCCAAGTTATCGTAAAAGTGCAGGTCATAGCCGATGATCGCGGTAACGGGTGCTGCCATTGTCTTGGCGCGGTTGCCCTCAGCAAGTGCCGCATTGAGCTTCTCTTTGGCTGCTTTTGATTTGACGAAAACAATACGTGCCGGACTACAATTGACTGAGGTCGGCGCCATGCGAAAAATATTATATAGCTTAAGCAACAACTCATCGGGAACAGCTCGATCCTGCCATCCGTTATGGGTATGCGCTTCTAGAAAAATTTGATTGAGTGCTTCTTGATTCAAGGGTGTATTCGCCATGATGAACTCCTTATAATGTTTGGATATCCCATATTAGTTATATCTTCTGCTTAGATAAAGTCAGATACTTGAAATTGTACGATCCACTAATGGAACAATGTATTCCAATTTGTGGACTTTATATTTTACCTTGCAGTCTATACAGTTAAGACATGTAGTTTGAACTAATTGAGATTGGAATTCATTATGTCAAAACGTATGCCTGTCGTTTTCGTTTCCCATGGCGCCCCGGATGCTTTGTTAAAAGCGCCGGACACTGTTGCCGCCTGGCGCGAGATGAGTCGCCACATTCCACAACCCAAAGGTATTATGGTTGTCTCGGCACATTGGGAAGCACAACAACCCACTGCCAGTCTGGCAACTGCTCCGGAAACCATTTATGATTTTTCCGGATTTTCGCCTGAACTTTATCGCATGAAATATCCCACGCAAGGAGCGCCAAAACTTGCCGAGCGGGTCATATCATTGCTATCCGATGCCGGAATTAAGGGCGATCTAAATCCTAACCGGGGGCTGGATCATGGTGCGTGGGTTCCCCTGACAGCGATGTTTCCGAATGCGGATATTCCGGTCACACAACTTTCGCTGGTTCGCAACGGTAATGCGTCAACACATTTGGAAATTGGCAAGGCACTTGCCCCCTTGAGAGATGAGGATATTCTTATTCTCACTTCGGGTGCGATCACGCATAATTTCGGCTGGCTGAATTGGCGTGCCGATGGAAGTGAAACGCCTTTCCCAAAAGCGCAAGTCTTTGGTGAGTGGGTTGCAGATCAGATTGACTTGCATAGTGCTGCCAGTTTGCTAAATTATCGGCGTGCGCCCAATGGCGCTGAATCGCATCCGACTGAAGAACATTTCATGCCACTGTTTGTTGCATTAGGCGCCGCGAATGCCGATACGCCTTCTCGCTATCGTCCGCGCTTTACTTATGGCGCTTTGTCCATGGATGCGTATCTCTGGCAAGATTCGAAAACTGAAATTCCAGCAGAGGAGATAGCATGACGGAAAATCTATTTGAGGGAATCGAGTTGTTGCCCAAAGAACAGCCGGTCAAACAACTTTTTATTTTGCTGCACGGAGTGGGTGCGAGTGCGGGCGATCTTGTTCCGCTGGCACAAAAGTTTGGAACTCAATTTCCAAACGCAGCATTCTTGTTGCCAGAAGGGACTTCCCCATTTGATGGCGGTGGTAATGGACGTCAATGGTTTTCGATACGTGGTGTGACAGAAGAAAATCGCGCAGCACGTGTCACCGATGCATTGCCTGAACTGCTCAACATGGTGAGTCGTGAACAGGCTCGATTCAATATTCTCCAGACTGACACCGCGCTTGTCGGTTTTTCTCAGGGCTCGATCATGGCATTGGAATTCAGCAAGGCCCATGATGGAAAAGTGGGGAGAGTCATTTCATTTTCCGGACGCTACGCAAAACTACCCGATCAAGCCCCAGAGTTAACCACCTTGCATTTTCTGCATGGAGAAAATGATCCTGTCATTCCAGTGACGCATGCGCATGCCGCCTATGAAAGACTGATGGAATTGAATGGAGATGCCACACTGGATACGGCAACTTCGGTAGGACATGAGATTCATCCATCGCTTGCAGAGCGTGCCATCAATCGCCTGCAAACTTGCATTCCGTTGCGCAGTTGGAACAAGGCATTGGAGGGAAGTTAATCATGCCTCGCCAAGAAGTTTCAATCAAAACTCGCGATGGAGTTTGCCCCGCTTCCATCTTTACTCCCCGAGACAATGTCAGCCCTTGGCCTGCCATCATATTTTTCATGGACGGTTTCGGCATACGTCCGGTCATGTGGAAAATGGGACAACGCCTGGCAGATGGCGGATACTTGGTTTTAATGCCTGATCTGTATTACCGCATTGGCAGCTATCCTCCCAAAATCCCTTCTCAAACGCTTGCCGATCCGGTTTTAAAAGATGAGTTTTTCAAACTCTTGTCCAGCCTGGATCGAGATATGAAAGTTTCTGATGCCGGAGCCTTCATTGATTTCCTCTTATCTCGCTCCGAAGTTAAAGGAGCGAAGTTCGGCGCCACCGGATATTGCATGGGAGGCAATTTCGCTTTAACCGCTGCCGGTGCTTATCCAGATCGCTTTGCCGCCGTCTCTTCATTTCACGGCGGAAATCTGGCCTCGGAAAAACCGGACAGCCCGCACCTATTTGTTAAAAATATTTCTGGTTACGTTTATATCGCAGGTGCAATCGAGGATAGGTCTTTTCCCGACGAACAGAAGGAACGTTTGGAAAAAACTTTGAGTGATGCTGGCGTAAAGCATAATATTGAAACTTATCCCGCGCTCCACGGCTTCGCAGTTCCAGACTCACCCGTGTATGGCCAAACCGCGGCTGAACGCCACTGGAGGTCATTGTTCAAACTAATGAATGAAACGTTGCTTGATGCATCGAGACAGCGTTTATGAATTTATTTTTCTGTGCTTAACTATCGAGCCAAATCCCCAGTCCTTGCGCATTCAGTTCGATATCGCCTTCCCAAATATCAAGCAACGTTTTATCCGGTAGCGTACATCCATGATTTCGCATCTCGCTGAGTAAATATTGTGACAAGGCAGTTTTGATGCGTTCATGCCTGCTCTCACCCGTAGCTTTTTCAGCGGTCGCCAGTTTAACGACAGCGTCAATTCGACGATGCAGATCTTGCCCTCGCAGCTCGACATCATTCAATTGACCGTAATGCGTCAAATACATCGCAGTAGGATTTAGTTTTAGCAGACGATCTATCGATGCATGCAAGACTTCCGGATCGAACTGGCTCGGCGAGGTCGTCGGAAATATAAACTGGCTCCCGTCCACATCCAATTCACGATAAGACAGTCCGAACACGTCGCCGGTAAATATATCCCCCGTTTTTTCATCAACGATGGCGATGTGATGTTTAGCATGGCCCGGCGTATCCAGACAAGTCAATTTACGTCCAGCAAGTTTAACAACAAGCCCATCTTCGGCCGAGATGATCCGTTCGGAGTTGATTGGCAAAATATTGCCATAAACACGCTCAACATAATCGGCGCCATAGACTGCGGCAACACCGGCTATCAATTTGGACGGTTCAGCCATATGCCTCACACCGCGCGGATGCACAACTAATTTGGCATTTGGAAAAGCTTGCATCATTGCACCCGCTCCGCCCGCATGATCCAGATGAATATGGGTCAAAATCACATAATCGACTGCGGTAACATCCAAGCCGAGTTTGTTCAAGGCTGCCAACACGTTAGGTAAAGAATCGTTGGTGCCTGTATCGATGAAAGCAACGCGATCTTCTTCAACGATCAGATGAATGGCTGCCAGAATCGGGCGCACATAACCGGTGTCGAAAGCGCTTATTCCATTTCCGTAATTTCTCCAATCAAACATTTGCTGACTCCAGAATTGAATTAAATGATCTTTTTTAAATCAGTGAAATTAATCAAACAAACACCGAGCAGGAAATTTTTTCCCTCAACCACAACCTCTCATGAGAGAGCGGACTTATTAGTAGCTTCTTTAAATCTTATCTGAAAAATTCAGCTTCTAGGAAACTTTTCCCCTGTGCATCTTTGCCAGACAATGAGGGTGCGGTTTTCAACTGCCAGTCGATTTTGAGAGTTGGATCATCCCAACGAATGCAGCGCTCAAATTCCGGATACCAATAATCTGTCGTCTTATATAAAAATTCAGCGGTGTCGGTGAGTACCACAAAGCCATGTGCGAAGCCAACTGGCATCCAGAGCATGCGTTTATTTTCGGCTGAGAGCTCGATCGCAACATGCTGCCCGAAGGTAGGTGAGTTTTTTCGAATGTCGACTGCAATATCCAATACCGCACCTAGTACTACGCGCACTAGTTTACCCTGTGGATGTTGAATCTGATAGTGCAAGCCACGCAAAACACCTTTGGCAGAACGCGAGTGGTTGTCTTGCACAAAATCAACATCAAGGCCCGTTAATTCTGCAAATTTGCGGCGATTAAAACTTTCAAAAAAGAAACCCCGGTCATCGCCAAATACTTTGGGTTCGATGGTGAGTAAGTCTGGAATCGCTGTTTGAATAATTTTCAATTTGTTCTCACTTACTCTTTAAGGACTTGCATCAGGTAATGGCCATAGCCACTCTTGATGAGTGGAACTGCCAACTTTTCCAGTTGCGCTGCATCAATAAACCCATTACGGAAAGCGATTTCTTCCGGGCAAGCAATTTTAAGCCCTTGACGGTTTTCAATGGTTTGAATGAACTGGCTCGCTTCAAGCAATGATTCGTGCGTGCCCGTATCCAACCAGGCATAACCCCGGCCCATCATTTCAACTGACAGTTTTCCTCGCTCCAAGTAAATTCGGTTTACATCGGTAATTTCCAACTCACCGCGCGGCGAAGGTTTCAAATTTGCAGCGATATTCACCACTTCATTGTCGTAAAAATAAAGACCTGTTACCGCGTAGTTTGATTTTGGGTTAGTCGGTTTTTCTTCCAAGGAGATTGCGCGACCATCAGCATTGAATTCGACTACACCATAGCGCTCGGGGTCGCGCACATGATAGGCGAACACCGTCGCGCCCTCTTTGCGCTTCGTTGCTTCTCCCAATTGATTCCCGAAAGTATGACCGTAAAAAATGTTGTCACCCAGTACCAGTGCAGAAGGATCATTACCGATAAACGTTTTACCGATGATAAAGGCTTGCGCCAATCCATCAGGTGAAGGTTGAACTGCATATTGCAGATTTAAACCCCAAGCACTGCCATCACCCAGCAGTTGTTGAAAGCGCGGCGTGTCTTGCGGTGTTGAGATGATCAATATATCTCGCATACCTGCCAGCATGAGCGTGGTGAGCGGATAGTAGATCATGGGTTTGTCGTAGATCGGGAGCAGTTGCTTGGAGACTGCCAGTGTGACCGGATGCAGACGCGTGCCTGAGCCTCCGGCAAGGATGATGCCTTTTCTTTTTGTCATTGTTGTCATGATGCTTTCAATTTTCTTTATGGGCCGGATAGTTGATTCCTGGTATTACGGTAAATTCAAAATATTTCATGGTAATTTCTTACCCCCTCCCCAACCCTCCCCCGGTGGGAGAGGGAGTTGATTCGTTGCGCAGTTGGACAAAGTAGAATTTATTTGCCGCTGCAAAATTTTACAGTACTTGGCTCCCTCTCCCACCGGGGG
>CAIRAO010000315.1 GCA_903876625.1 uncultured Gallionellaceae bacterium
CCAATTAAACAAATTACTGCCAGCTTTGGACTGGCAATAATGAAACCCAGGGAAAAAAGCATAAGGGCAATTAGTTCAGCTTTACTTAAATCCGTTACTTTTTTTGCAACAGTAAATATGTAAAAGAGTATCCCGAATAGAAAGAGAGGAATTTGATTAAATATATAGTAGTAAAAAAAGGAATGATAAATATCTTGTTGGTTGTAGTTTAAATCAAACAAGGAAAATGCTTCCATATATGCCGGTCTAATTGCTATGTGATCCAGAATTATTATAAATAACCCAAGCAACGAGATTCTAATAACATTCGAATTCATAATAAAAATAAACGGAAATACCATATAGAATATTACTTCCGTTGCAATAGACGCACCACCCGGAACCATTGAACCGATAGAAGTTGGCCAGAATCCTTGAATTAAAAGAAACGATGTAATTATTGAAAATGGATCGCTGCTGGTAGCAGAAAAGTAGCTTACATCAGCAAAGCGAAAACATTGATAAACAGCAATGCCCACCCAAAACGGAATCGCTATCCTAAAAAATCTGCGCAGCCAAAAATTAATAAATAAATATCTTTCTTTATTTTCACGAGCGGCCAATGTATGCATCATTGTATACGAGCTTATTATGAAAAAAAGCTGGACTCCGTATTGACCAGTACTGATTAATAAATCTAACGAATTTATTCCGGTGGAAAAATGTTGAACAGTATGAACAGCTATTACACCTAATATAGCTATACCACGTCCTGCATCCAAAAATTCTAATCGCGACATTTTAATATCCATGCGGAGGAAATAATGTAATCAAGGGCGATAAAAACTACAAGCCCGGTAGGGTGGGTACGCTTCTGAGCCCACGCGGTAACGTCATTTTGAAACAAACTACGTGGGCAGAGCGTGTGCTGTTGGGGACTTATCCACGTACAGCCACGGCCTACTCCTTGCGTGTACAGAGATGTGCCCACCCTACTTCTTTTTATAGCTACCGCAACTTGCCACGCATTGCTGATTCAATAACAACACGCACATAAGGCCTTAAAAAATATACCGGCCACAGCCATCCGCAATGTCGGCGCGTCATCACCAACCAAGAGCGCCAAGGCAGCCCCTTGCGACCCATCATTGCCTTCCAGCGCTGTCTTAAGGGCAAGTTAGAATCAATAAAAGTTCCGGGTACTGAATTATGGCTGCATTCACCAAAAATGCCGGGTGCAGTCCACACCGAGACGCCAAGGCGGTTCGCGCGCAAGGCATAATCAGTATCGCCCATCGCATGTTCAAAGGCCGGATCCAGGTTGCCCACGACCCCCATTGCCTGCGCAGAAATCAACACGATGTTCCCATTCATTGAATCACAGCGCTTGGGAAATTCCGCCATCTCCACCTTGCGAAATCGAATATTTCGACGCCCTACCCTCATCTCCCCCCCGTAAGTCAGCATGCCGGTTTTTTCATCCACCGAGCTGCCAACCACAATTACGGGTGCGCTGTGATCCAACCGGAGCTTTTGCTCACACGCTAGCAGGCGTGATACAGCATCCGGATACAACAAGGTGTCATCATTCAGCCAAACGTAATAATCATAACCACCCTGCAAAGCAATCTCACACGCCTTATGCATACCCCGACACCAAAAGAGATTACTGCTACCAACGTCTACTTGAACCCATGGAAACTGCGCTTTTACAGCCTCTGCAGTGCCATCCGTACTACCGTCATCAACCAATACAACGGATAATTCAATTTCTTCCAACCCGGTATTTGCCGCCAAGGTCTGCAAGCATTTCAATGTAGTTTGCTTGCGGTTATAGCAAGTCATCAGAACCGCCAATCGTAAAACCTGCTTTTGCCCATTTCGCAAGCCTGTGGATTTTGTTTCGACAGGCAAGGTAATGGCTAATCCGTTTTCTCTGGAAATCATATCGTTAGTCATGCCTGGTCTTTTATGGCGCGTGATCTTTGAAGCCAGTTGGTAAAATTTATTGAAATATTGCGGCCCAATTCATTCATGGGTTGCTCTATGAAGCGGAAAACCCAATATGCCAGCAAATACGCGATAATAAGCGTGACGACCGAGCAAAGAAAATTTGAATTCGTTAAAGGGAACAGGCGCGATGTAACGAAAAGCATCAAGGGTAAGTGCAGCAAATAGAAACTGTAGGAGGTTTGCCCCATAAAATGCGGCAAGGGTTTTGATAAGGCACCAGTCAAAGCCGCTGAGGATAGAGTGCAGAGAATGATGATGAGTGATCCGAACCCGCTTCCCATTTCCTGCTGAAAATTCGAAAGGCCCGGAATAATCCAGCGATTCCCATACAATAGAATACCCGCGCAAAAAACGACTAACCACCAAAACTTTTTCATTTCTGCAATCTTTAAGGACCACGTTGCATGATGTTTCGCTGCCACAGCGCCGAGCGCAAAAAGCGGAAGTAAAGCAAGCGCATCGATCAAGTTTGCAAAGACAAGACTCAAGGCTAGAATCGCGAGATCGAAAGAGAGCCGACGGCTAAAATTAAGTGCCACAATGATCACCGGTAGAACAATCGACAGGCGCAACTCTAGAATAAGAGTCCAGATCACAGGATCCAGTTGCTGGGAGTCATGCCCAAACAGAAGAGGCAAGTTGCGCAGAAATATTCCGGGCGTTACATCACTAGTCCACATTGTCCTCGACCAGTCGCTTAGTAAACTCATACCTGCCGGGTCATACCCCAGCCGTAATACAAGACAGAGAACAAGCGCAAACCATAATGCCGGATACAACCTGAAAGCCCTGCGAAAACAGTATTGCAAATATTTCGGGTTCTCCACTTTGCAAACATAAGGAAGCGCAAGTACAAAACCACTTAACACAAAAAACAAGTCCACTGCACCCGCGCCATCCCACAAAATTCGGAGAGGTGAAGCCTGCACGGCTTTGATGTTATCTGTTTCATACATCAAGCCTACTGCATGCGAAAAAAACACCGACAAGGCGGCCAAGCCGCGTAGTCCATCAAGTTCTATAAATCTGCGTTTCATGTTCAATGTGCCAAGCGTATCATGGTCGGCACATCATCAATGCCGATTTGCCCCGGCATCAATACTTTTACCGCTTGCAGGTCTGCACGATCAGCAGAGGCGATTGTTCTTCCGGGCGGCACAGTGAAGGTGCTCTGCCCGGATTTGGTTCGCCATACAATTAGTCTTTCCCCGTCTGCTTCAGGTTTTATTCGACAAAGCCAAATATCTCCCGCTTCTGCACAAGCCGGTGCCTCGCGATTCGTTAACCAATCAATCACAGCGCCGTAAGCACTGGCGCTTGGCTTAAAGGTTTTGGCTGTGGGTTCGATAAGCCCCATGAAAGTATGATCCCAGGAATACCAATAGAAACGCTCCAGCCCTGCGGCACGGCCCAAAACAAGCGCACGCGCAACATAAGCCGCCATTTGATGACCGTTCAAATTTTCCCAGCTTGGGGGGCGCCCTCTATCCGACGTGCCATCCTCGTTCGCCATTGCCCAGCCAGATTCGCCGTTCCACAGCGGTAGATTACCGACGCCACGGTTACGCATCACCTCCTGAAGATGACTAACCACGGGAAGCATAGCCTCCGGCGGCGATGGAATTACGTATAGGTGATAGGAGACCACATCGATACACTTGCTGCCCCCCTTGGCTAGAAACTCGTCCAGCAATTTAAGATTTTGCACACCTGTATAACCGGGCGAAACCAACTTGATACCCGGATCAGTTTCTTTCAAAATTGCGTACGCCGCGCAAGTTAACTCAACCAAAGAGGCGGTGCTTCCTGAAAAAAAGCCTTTGTCGTTTGGTTCATTCCAAATCTCGTACTCGGTAATCCTGCCTTTGTAACGTTGGGCCACCGTGCGTACGTAGTTGCGCCAATCTTCAAGATTGCGCGGTTCAGCCGCACTACCATTACCGTACGATGCAGGCTCGTTATTGCGGGCTGAGGCCCAGCGGGGAGATAAACCCAAAGGCAAAAGAACCGAAACGTTGGTTAATTTCGCCATCGCCACATAACGGTCAAGCTGCTCAAAATGCCATTGGTCTTTTTCGGGTTCAAGCTGCGGCCATTGAACATTGCTATCCCACAAGCGCCACGAGCCGAATTTAACTTTCGGCCACGCAGTGCCGGTATCGGCCTTATGGATGTGCAACCCGAAATAGCTCGGCTGAGTTATATTGCCTGCCATTGTTGCCATTGAGGAAGAAATTAAAATCCCACTCGCAATCATTTGCATCCAAAGCATCAGGCATTGTGTATTTATTTTCATGACGTTTTCCAATCAATGGCAAGCGGTTTATTGTTTACGGTGTTTTCTATTGGCACCATTTCCGCTCTGGCATAATGTGCCGCAAAAATTACAGCTAAGGCTTGAGTAAAAAATGCCCAGTCCAATATCGAGCTGACTTCGAGTGGCGCCTCTGTGATACAACGCCCCAGAATCAAAATGAAAATCGCCAATATCAAGCCCCTGGACTGCTTAAAATACTTGAGCGCATATTTGAAAAGCACCACGAGGTAAACAAGCAAGAGCATGAGCCCAAGCAGGCCGGACTTGCCCAAGGTATTGATAAACTGATTATGTGCCTGCCCGACATACATCATGTTTAATTTCCAGCGATACTCTAACCCCCACATACCTGGCCCATAGCCAAACACCGGGTTTTGATAAAACTCTTTCAGCGTAAGGTCCCAGATCAGGGTGCGCCCGGTTAAGTTCGTTAGCCCTTTATCTTCAAGCAGGCTGTCGCCAAGACCATGCGATAAAATAGCCACTGCTGTAACAGCCAATAGTGTCAAAGAAAAAACTACAGGCAGCAAAGTGCTTTTATTCCTTCCCGCTCTACTTTGCAAAATACTCGTGTTATAAGGGATAAATACAAGCAGAAATTGGACAACCGCGATAACCCAAGCAGTTTTCGATTGCGCCAGCACAAATGCTACAAACGCACTAGGCAAAATAATCCACCGCAGCCATCGCCTTGAAGGAAAATACAATTCGAGCAGCATCAGAAGCAATCCAATCGGGCCCAGCGCATTGGCATGGCCGGTAACACCAAACAGACGGAAACTCAAGCCTGGCACACCATCGTATGGACGCAGCACTGCAAAATCCGGCGCCACCACAGCCGCGATTAAACTGCCAAGTGCTGGCACCAGTAAAATCAACTTCAGGTGCAGCGTAAAACGTGCCATATCCAAATGTGTAAAGTAATACATTGCAAGAAGAACGATAGGCACATAGAGTATCTTGTAAGAAAATTCCGGTTGTGTTGCACCTACGGCGCCTACCAAGGCAATGCCCAGCAGGTAGGCTAGAAAAGCAATAGCGATGGAGGTAGCCGGATCTCTGACACGCGTTTTTCGCAATACTCCCCAACATCTCATTATCTCGGCAAACGAAAAACCAACCAAAAAAAGCGTGATCAAACGTGATGCCCAAAACGAGCCGGCAACATCGTCGTAGACGACCCACGTTAACTCATGGGCCAGATCCAGGCTACGCTTGGTCAACACAACATGTGAAACTTCACCAAAACATATGGACCAAAGTATGATCAGGAGCTTGGTGGTGTCATTCCATTTATGCGCTACACGATACATCACGAAAATGCCTATGGGCCCTGCCAAGCCGAGCAATATGGCAATAACAAACGGTGCAGCCGTAAAGACTATCGGTAGAATAGTTTCTAACACGATAACACCCTCATACTTGGATCAGATGATTGCACCAAAATGTTAACCACGGTAAATCTCCATATATCCGGCAACACCGCGATCTATTCCGAACAGTTGTTTGCTGATGGCCGGATAATTCTGTGCGCGTAAACGGCGCAGTTCGATACTTTCGTTTAGCAGAATCAACAACGCATCGCGCAAGGATGAAGCATCCGGTTTGGCATAACATAAGCCTTCATACTCAAGGCGAAAGTCACGCAGACCGGACACATCGGTCAAAATGGCCGGCAAGCCGGTTGCCAGTGCTTCTACCACTGCAATGCCGAAACCTTCAATCAATGACGGCATAACAAATATGTCCGCCGCATGCAGCCCTGGTCTTATATCTGCAAGCGGTCCAAGGAATCTGACACGTTCGCTGATACCCAACTTTTCGACGAGCTTGCGTTCAGGCTGACCAGCTTCCTCATTGCCGACATGCAATAAAATAGGCCGTAAGGCCATCGGCAACATGGCCATAGCTTCCAGCAGAGATTCATGGTTTTTGATTTTTGAACAATTACCCACACTCACCAAAACTGTTTCACCTGTTGCGATAGCCAGGAACTTGCGAGCTTCCGAGCGTTCCAAATCTGTTACTTGAGAAAATCGGTTATTGTCATACCAGTTGCAAACAAGAAGAGTTTTCAGACCAAAATGCACTAGTTCGGTTTTTTGCACAGAGGGACTGATCGCCACATGCGTGATCCCCAGCAGGCGCATTATTCTGCGCTGGATCATTCGTCTCCAGCGCAAACTGCCCTTAAAATCGAAACAGCTGTGTATCGTCTGCAGCACGCGACGCGGTCTTTGTGCCAAGGCGACCATTCCAATCCAGAAACTCGCACGTTCGGTATGCAGATGAAAAACACCATAGTTGCCAGCGCGCATCAAGCGGTGCAGTTGGACAAAAAAGCTTGGGGATTTTGAAAACGGAATGTGATGGAGTTTGTAACCTGCCTGCGCGAGCTGGGGTGCATAGCTACCCATTTCGGCACCCGTTGAAACAATATCAGCCTCCACGCCCTGTTGGGCAAACAGCGGCGCTGCGATGCAAAACATGGTCTCGGCACCGGAAGGCCGGAGTTCACCCAGCACATGCAGCACCCGCAAAGTCGATTTCATGTGCTTTCACCTAA
The DNA here is from genome assembly GCA_903876625.1 of uncultured Gallionellaceae bacterium. Taxonomy (GTDB): domain Bacteria; phylum Pseudomonadota; class Gammaproteobacteria; order Burkholderiales; family Gallionellaceae; genus PALSA-1006. The sequence continues at coordinate 6,876 of CAIRAO010000315.1, forward strand.
TAATTCAGAATAGATTTTTTCGTAGGCATCCGCGACAACGCGGATATGAAAATTTGATTCGGCAAAAATCCGGCCCTGCTGTCCCAGCTCCCTTCGTGCTTCAACATTGTTGGCTAAATGCAGCATAGCGGCGGCCACCTCAGCGGGATTTTTAACATCCACCAGCATTCCAGCCCTGCCATAATCAAGCACCCATGGCACGGCACCACTATTCTTGCCTCCGATAGTTGGCAACCGCAGCGCCATAGCTTCAATCAGCGTCATGCCGAATGACTCTTCCAGCGCGGGATGAACTAAAACATCGACTTCGGCAGCCAATCTATCCATTACCTTTGCATAGGGGATTTGTCCCACAAACTCTATCCCGGTTTCGATGTCGTGCTCGCGTGCCCAAAGCCGTGCTTCTTCTCCTGAACCATGCCCGTAGCCAAACATAATCAGTTTTGCATCTGGAAGTGTTCGGCGCAGAATAGCAAAGGCCAAAATTGCCACCTGTCCATTCTTGCGACCAGCCCAACCAGACAGAATGGTCGCAAAAGTGAAAGGCTGGTCGGCACTGCGCTCAATCGCTTGGCGAGTGAAAAGATTATCCGGCATTCCGTTGGGTATGACTGCATCGGTTCCCCGATAAAACATAAAGCGCCTTATGTGCTGTGCAATATAAGGCGATACTGAAGCCACCCGCCTGGCCCTGGAAAGCACGCGATAGGCCATCAGGGTGCGGGCAATACGATACGGAATTAAGTTCAAGCGCAAAATATTAATCGGTGCATCGTGCGCGGTGATGACATGCGGCAAGCCGCTCGCTTGCGCTGCCAGCGCATATTCATAGGTCCATTGGGCATGCACGATATCCGGGGTCTCGCGCGTAAGGACCTTAAGCAAATATTCCCGTTCACGCGCAAAAAAATCCCGCGCATGTTTTGGCCGATCCGGACCGACACAGATTTTTAAATTGTTCCCTTCAAGAATCACTTCCTCCTGAACATCCGGCGAAATGGTGATAATCAACAAGCGCCAGCCGCGGCTCAGCAGCTCGCGGCAAAGCAAATTAACAGGTGACCCACCCTGACCTTTGGGAATTTTTTCCGGCAACCTGGATGGGTCAAGAAACTCGATGTATTGAGATAACTCGATAGGCCCGAGCATCGCCAAAGTAGGCATTACAATGCTACTCCTTCTACAGGAATAACATGCTTTGTAGCAGAGGAAACAAATGGCATCACCAATAACATGCGCCCTCCACCTTGTCAGCCGCACGCGGTGTTTCTTCCTTGCCCGGTCTTACCCAATGCTCATTCATCAACACTGAAAAGTTGTAGTAGGGATTATAGTTGGGGTCCTCCCAACGCTTACCGCGAATGCCGAATAAAAGTTGCAGGCTTCCACCAATATGAACCCCCTTCTTTCCGCATCGTTTTGCGTGTGCAGCCAGCGGAAAGCCATAGGCCCCGCATCCGATCAGGCAGATATCGTAATCAGTTTGATCCATGGCGGACTTCATGGACTCCAGGGCTGCGAACCAGTCAGCAAATTCAGTGCGCTCACCCGCGATGCTCTGTACTGCACGTATGGTTTTCAAATCGAAGGCCGGTAATAAATTGTTCTTGAACAGCAGTTCTCTCCTTTGATATTGCGTTTCAATCAATCTGGCAAAGGGGTGAATGACGAGTACCTTTTTGCCTTCCAAAGCGCGCGTCCACGGTACTGAAGAAAAATAGGGATTCAACAACTCCAGATCAACCTTGGGCGCATTCGCCAGTTCATTTGCGAACATCAGCTCCTCTGGCAACCAGGAGCCAAGCAGATCAATTTCGGGTATATCACGCAGCATTAATACGCCAAACTTTTCCAGAGCCGATTCTTGCGCGGGGAAAAAGCCCGCATTTTGAACCATTTGATTTAGCGCACCTGGCTTCCACCACCATGGAAGAGACTTTCCCCGGATATAATCCAATCTTGAACTCGGTCCGGCTTTTACCCCCAGAAAGTTCACAACAGCGTTCAGCTCGTTCCCGCCAAAACGGGCAATCATCACCGGCAAATCATTTTCGAGCAATGTCCTGATTTTCAGAGAAGCTTCTTCCACATCAACAATACGTGCGGGCTTGGGTTTGACCGTCACCCCGAACGCTTTGGCATGAATTTTCCTGAGCAGCTCCAATAGTGCAATTTCAACTGACGTCATAACCTTTCCAGCTTCCTTATCGCAACCTCGTCCAACAAACCCTCGTCGTTGGCTAATATCCAATCTGCTCCTTCCGGATAGCCGTGCCAAAAATTCTGCGGACATACCTTGATCCCTTTGGAAAGCAACGCCGGTTTATATGAAAACGAACTTTTGCTGGTAATCAGCAGGTCGGCACGAACCATATGCAGGAATGATTCATGCGGCCCCATGTCAAGGCAATACGCAACGTCACCCAGCTTTTCGAAGGCGGCAAACTCTTCACGCTGACCCTGCGAAAAAACATGAATCTTCACCGGCTTCTGAAATTCCTTGATCCTCAACACAGAGGCCAAAACATTTTCAAAATAGCTTGAATTCTGCCATCGCATCGTTAAGTTAGTATTACCATCACTTGTCTGACCTGCAACAATGTCGCCACGGCGAACGTGGATGGCAATATTGAAATATTGTTCTGAAAATATTAGCTTGTCGTGTTGACGGGTTGCCGCACGGTAAAACTTCTGCTGAATCTGGCTAATGACACCAAATTGATCAAGATAAAACTGATCCTGCTCAAACACGAAAACGACTTTCTTATCAGCGTAAGAGGCTATTATTTTGCTAACCTGTTCCAGCTCCCGCGCATTGAATTCATCAAAAAGCGGCAAGCTAACTTTTCGATAGGACTGATTGCGAATCAAATCTTCCGCCTTAATCTCATCCTCGCCAAACCCGAGCAGAGCCTCCCATTTGCCCGATGAAAAAGGGATATGCGCGAAAGAAAGCTGGAATTGCTGCGCAAACCAGTAACCGGCAATCCAATTGGCCATCTGATGGCCGATGCCAGCCCCCGGATGAGGCACTGCGGTCATATATTTTTTGCAAACTGCCTCACTTGTCTTCGTGACAAAGCGTGCGTGCCACCAGCACCGATACAGCAAAGGATAGAAAGATTTCCGCCAGGAAAAACTGACAATATCGCTCCAAAGCCGACGCTTGGCCTTTTCCAAAACATCATTCATTATTAATCCTTGAAATGTCTTATTTTGATAATTCGTTCACCTGCCCCGAATTCAATTCTCTGCCCGAACCCCGCTGTGACCTTTGTTATTGATTCTAGTTTTTATCGCGCTGAATAAGTTCGCAAGAATACGCAAAACGTTTTGCCTGTCTTCTTGTGAAAATATGACGTACCACACACTTGGAACGTAGCTTATTAAACACAGCGCCAACACAACAAGGAGCCTGCCCAAACCCTGGCCCATAAACAGCAACGGCAAACTGGAAATACCCAGACAGATCAGAAATGCGCCACTGCAGCGGGCAACCACGTTTTGCAAGTAGGATCGAATAGACATTGAAAATTGCAACTTTGAAAATACGAGGACTAAAATAAACGCAGCCACCGCATAGACCAAGAATGACAAATATAAAAAGTAAGGTGGCATTCCTTTTAAAAAAAGGACGTAGGAAAGAAGTAAAGGTAATAAATTCAGAACAGACATCCATGTTTCGAATGCTCTAATTTTACCCACCGCAGATATTGAACTGATGAGCGTTATATACAGCTGCTCGATCAAATTTCGGATGAGTAGCAAACGGCAAAATATTACTGTGTACTCGGGTACATTCTTTAACCAGATTTCGAAGATATAGGGCATCTCTACGAACACTGGTACATAGAAAAGCATTAGTAACAAAAAACTCACCTTGCTTCCCATTATCGAGGCTTTCAACATCAACGCGCGGTCACCCGCCCCCTCGCTCTTGGCGATGAGCGGATTAAGTGCGCGCAGCATTGTCGCTGCAAAGGCACCCAATTGACCGCTTACTTGTCCCGATATGCCCTGTGCAGCATTCACTACCGTTCCAAAAAACATGTTCAGCACGATGCCCTGACCATAGTTTGCAAGCATGCCGGTCGACGCCCCCAGAAAAGACCAGCCCGCAAAAGAGGTCATCTCACTAAACAACGCTTTATCAAAATACGTACGCATGGCCAATTTGCATTCCACATATCTGGCACTGCAGTAGATTACCCTGAACGCGAAAAGAACGAAGGACAGGAGTGTGAATAACATGCCGTACATTACGAGTTTGTCATATGAAGTGCCCATGATCGCAAAGGCGATAAGCAGCTTTAAAACGGCTTCGATCACCCCTAAAACTGCGAAGAGCAACATGTGTTCGCGTGCATTGATAACGGCATCGTAAGGTACTGAGATAATCGTGAAGAAGGTACTCGCTATGGCACATTGATAAACTATCCACGCGGCGTGGATTCTGTCTGGTGGAATTTGCAAAACTCCGTTGAATAATATAAATCCGGCTACTTCAAGGACACCAATCAAAAGCAGTGCGATGACCGCATGCAGTATTACGCTTACATTAAAAATATTGTGTTGTCGCGTTTCATTCCCAAGCCCGTGGGCGAACGACATGAAGCGCTGGGTCGCTACAGCCATGCTTGAATTAAGAAAGGTGAGCATTGCAATCACACCCGCCACCAGATTGAAAATACCAAAGTCGCCAATACCGAGTGCGGACAGGACGACCCTTGTGGTATAAAGCGAAAGGATTACGGTAATGCCCATGCGGGCGTATAAGATGCCCGTATTGATAATTACGCGATGGGATGCTTGCATTTTATTGTGGCAAGCAATCGGTCAAGATGATGGTAAACACGCGACTATTGCGTCGTTAATGCCGGATAAACCATTAGGCCGTAGATTTGTCATTCCCGCGTAGGCGGGAATCCAGCAAAACAAAGATGCATTTTGATTAAAAGCACTTGATTCCCGCCTGTGCGGGAATGACGGAGCTGATGGGTTATTTGGATTAATGCGTAGCATTGTGCTCACCTGCCAAAAAGTCCTGATAGGCTAATTTCATGCCTGTGGTAAAAGGCACGGAAGGTTGCCAGCCCATTGAGGTTAGCCGACCCACATCCATTAACTTGCGCATTGTCCCATCCGGCTTGGTGCTGTCAAACACGATTTCACCTTTAAAACCCACCACGTTTTTGACCGTTTCGGCTAACTCTCTGATGGTGAGGTCGTTGCCGACTCCGATGTTCATGAGCGGTGGCAAGCCGTCATTGCGATCCTGACCCAGCATCGGAATATATTGCTCATCCGGCAGATTCATCAGATGGATGCAGGCGTCGGCCATATCTTCGCTGTACAAAAATTCACGTTTTGGCGCACCGCTTCCCCACACTGAAACGATGGGGGCATTGTTGACCTTAGCTACGTGAAACTTGCGAATGAGTGCAGGTATTACGTGGGAGTTTTCCGGGTGATAGTTGTCGCCGGGGCCGTAAAGATTGGTCGGCATGACGGCAAGATAACGGGTGCCATATTGCCGGTTGTAGCTCCAGCACATTTCGATACCGGCAATTTTGGCGAGGGCATAGGGTCGATTCGTTGCCTCCAGTGGGCCGGTGAGCAAGTATTCTTCCTTCATCGGCTGCGGACAGTCGCGCGGATAAATACAGGAAGAACCGAGGAACATTAGGCGTTGGACATTGTTGCGCCAACTTTCGTGAATGACGTTGCTTTGTACCACGAGATTCTGCTGGATGAATTCTGCCGGATACGTATTATTGGCGTGAATGCCGCCGACTTTGGCTGCGGCGAGAAATACGAATTCAGGTTTTTCCAGTGTAAAAAATTCACGTACCGCAGTTTGGTCAGTCAAATCCAGTTCGGCGTGGGTGCGTGTAATGATATTGCCGTATCCCTTCGCACCCAGATTGCGCATGAGCGCAGAGCCAACTAATCCTCGGTGACCTGCAACGTAAATTTTAGCGTTCTTGTCCATCTTAGATTATTCGTTGTAGTCGTAAGCTGCGTAGCCATGTTTTTTGACCAGTTCATCACGCTCGGCTGATTTAAGGTCTTCACGCACCATCTCGGAGACGAGTTCCTGGAAGGTGGTCTTCGGTGTCCAGCCGAGTTTTTCGCGGGCTTTGGTCGGGTCACCTAGTAAAGTCTCAACTTCTGTCGGGCGGAAATAGCGCGGGTCAACCTGAACGATTGGCATTTCTTTTTGGGCTGAGCTCCCGCCTTCGCGGGAATGACGATCAAGCCAATAGCCTTTTTCATCCACGCCTTTGCCTTCCCAGCGTATTTCGATACCCAGTTCTCTAGCTGCCGCATTGACAAAGTCGCGGACACTGTATTGCACGCCGGTGGCGATGACGAAATCTTCGGGGTGATCTTGTTGCAGCATGAGCCATTGCATTTCGACATAGTCTTTGGCATGGCCCCAGTCGCGTAAGGAATCCATGTTGCCCAGATACAGGCTGTCTTGAAGGCCCAGTTTGATGCGTGCCAGAGCGCGGGTGATCTTTCGGGTGACGAAGGTTTCGCCACGGATCGGGGATTCGTGGTTGAACAAAATACCGTTGCAGGCATAGATGCCGTAGGCTTCACGGTAGTTGACGGTGATCCAGTAGGCGTACATTTTGGCCACGGCATAGGGGCTGCGCGGGTAGAACGGGGTTGTTTCTTTTTGCGGTGTTTCTTGCACCAAACCATACAGCTCAGAGGTTGAGGCCTGATAGAACTTCGTCTTTTTCTCCAACCCCAGAATGCGGATGGCTTCCAGTATGCGCAGCGTACCTAGGCCATCGGCATTCGCGGTGTACTCGGGGGTATCAAAAGAAACAGCAACGTGACTCATGGCAGCGAGGTTGTATATCTCGTCCGGTTGCACTTGCTGGATGATGCGGATGAGGTTGGTGGAGTCGGTCAAGTCACCATAGTGCAAGATGAACTTGGCGTTATCCACATGCGGGTCTTGATACAGGTGGTCAATTCGATCTGTATTGAACGACGAGGAACGGCGCTTGACACCGTGAACGATGTAGCCTTTTTTCAGTAACAGTTCCGCCAGATAGGCGCCATCTTGGCCGGTGATTCCGGTAATCAGTGCAATTTTCTCGCTTTTGCTCATTTTGTTCTATCCTTTGAGTATGGCTATCTGCCGTAGTTGTCTTCGTAACGTTGTATGTCATCTTCGCCCAGGTACGCGCCGACTTGTATTTC
>CAIRAO010000316.1 GCA_903876625.1 uncultured Gallionellaceae bacterium
ATGCTTCTATGTATCTAGTGGGAAATTGTATACTGTCATTGCTTCAATTCCTGTGTTGCTTTGCTCACCATAAACTCAATCACTTTGCGAATTTTCTCATCCTCGGATGAATGCTTGTTGGTTATTATTGATGGTTTAATATATTCACCCAAATCTGCATCCCAATAGCCTCCAGTTAATTCAGAATCCCTCTCACGGATATATATTGTTTCACTAATGCCACTGGTAGATTCGGTTACTGCCAACACACCAGTATTAATACACCCTACATGGCACAATTCATTATGTTCACTTTTGGGGGGCGTGTCAGCCTCAGTTTTGGGTAGTGCTTGGGGTGTCTGTTCACCATTTTTGATACTGTATACTCCCAATTTTGGGGGGCGGCATTTTTTTTCTGATGGTTGCCAATCACGCCATGCGAACGGTTGAAACCCCTGTAAATATATGCCGGCCTTGTTAGAGATAGTTAACCAAGTTACGGCAAACTGTGCTGCACCTAGATGAAAACCACCGCTTTTGGTTTTGTAAATCATTCCGTGCGTAATCAACTCATGTGTTGCACGGCTCAATGTATTAACGCTAAATCCGAAACGCTGCATATATGTGAAAGTCGCTTGCAAATGCCCGTTGTTACTCTTGGTCAATTGACGTGTGATTAGAACCAGTAGAGAGCGAGCGGCGTACGTTAAATCAGCATAGGCTGGACTATCTATCACCCGATGCTCAATTGCTGCGTAAGGGTGCTTTATAGTGGACTTGGCGGCCATATTTACACCCTCCCTGAAAGCCAACGGCTCAACTTACGGCGGTCACTACTCAACAAGTAATAAACGCCACGCCTGATAGGCATTCCATCGCGGTCAAGGTCTGGCACACGCTCGCATGGCAAATCAAGCCCTCGGCGGCGTAGCTCTGCAATAAGTTCAGGGCTATTGCTACAACCTGCCACAGCGTCAAGATGTTCTCGGCGCTGCGGGCGAGTCATCAATGCTGTTATTGCACGAAGGTGTCGCGGATTATCTGTGCCAGTGAACTTGTTGGTGTTAGAATTTGCCTTATCGGGGGCGCTCTCATTTGTTGTTTGAATGGGGGCGTTTTTCATTTTTGCCCCTCGTTCAGTAATTCACGGATTGCTGCTACTGGCCATGCTAACCGGCCTGAAATTCTAATAGGTCGCAGCGCACCATTTTCCAAACATGCCCAAGCGCGTAAAGTTTGCGGCTGTCTGTTCAGATAATATGCTGCGGCATCAGTTGGAACGGTTGGGCGTGTAACTTGTTCCAGAGTTGGAAAGTGTGCGGCGGATGTATCGGGTAATTGATTGGCGACTGTTTGCATTTTGCACCTCGTTTTGTTGTTGAGGTGTGCATTTTTTCCCATAATAAAACCCGCTTTACCTTGCGGGCGTAGGTTCTGCCTAGCGTCCCTAGATTCTGCCTAGTCTCTGCTCTTGTGCCATGTTTCGAGTGTCTTTCCACATGCTTCTATTTTGTATTCCTTTGGTGTTTTGCTTCGCTTTGGTATCCAACAAACCCCCAATTTAATTTTGCTGTGCAGATAGTCCTCCTCACCTTTTTCAGCCATTTCTTGCAATTTTGCGATAACTTGGTCAGCCGTTGCCCTCTTTCCCGTTTCACATTCAATTTGCCATGCGGCCATTACTGCTAATTTGCCTATTGCAATTCGCGGAATCCTACCTGGTAAGTTCTGGATTGATACTGTCTCATTTCTAAAAGCTGCATTGGGTATAACTTCCTCAATCGTTGCGGGTTCGCTGGGCGCTGGGAATCTAAACTTTCTTATGGAGGTATTTTCTGTTATCCATTTATTAATGTCATCCCAGCATAGATAACTGC